>JBFOLS010000166.1:0-5877 GCA_040830225.1 Leisingera sp. | reverse complement strand
GCCGAGCCGAAGGCCGAGACCGCATCGCTGAGGGCCAGCCAGGCGGAGATTCCCAGCATGAAGGGAGGCTCGCCCACCGCCTTGGAACGGTAGATGGTGTCCTCGCGGTTCTGCCCGTCGTAAAGCGCCACGTTGAACACATCGGGCCGGTCCGAGCAGGCGGGGATCTTGTAGGTCGAGGGCGCATGGGTGCGCAGGCGTCCCGCATCATCCCAGACCAGTTCCTCGGTTGTCAGCCAGCCCGCGCCCTGCACATACCCGCCTTCGATCTGGCCGATGTCCAGTGCAGGGTTCAGCGAGGCGCCGGCGTCATGCAGGATATCGGCGCGCAGGATGCGGTTCTCGCCGGTCAGCGCATCCACCGCCACTTCGGTCACCGCAGCGCCATAGGCGAAATAGTAGAACGGGCGGCCCTGGCCTTTGATCCGGTCCCACTCCACCTTGGGCGTCTTGTAAAAGCCGGTGGCGGACAGGCTGACCCGGCCCTGGTAACAGGCAGCGGCGGCCTGATCGAATGTCATTTCATCCTGGCCGATCCGCACCTGGCCGTTTTCAAACACCACATCGCCGGGGCTGGCCTGATGCTGCAGTGCCAGATGCTCCGCCATGCGGTCTCGGATTGTATCGCAGGCAGCCTTTACCGCCATGCCGTTCAGGTCCGAGCCGGAGGAGGCGGCGGTGGCCGAGGTATTGGGCACCTTGCCGGTGTCGGTGGCGGTGATTTTCACCTTCTCCAGCGGGATGCCGAACCGGCTGGCAGCGACCTGCGCCACCTTCTGGAACAGCCCCTGGCCCATTTCGGTGCCGCCGTGGTTCAGATGCACCGAGCCGTCCTGGTAGACATGCACCAGCGCGCCGGCCTGGTTGAGATGGGTGAGCGTGAAGGAAATTCCGAACTTCACGGGCGAAAAGGCAATGCCGCGCTTCAGGTGCGCCTGCCCTTTGTTCCATTCGGCAATGGCGGCCTTGCGCGCCGCATAATCCGAGGAACGCAGCAGATCCGCGGTCATCCCGTGCAGCTCGAAATCCGTGACTTCCATGCCGTAAGGCGTGGAATTGTCTTTCATCTTTCCGGAAATACTCCGGGGGGCCGGGGGGGCAGAGCCCCCCTCCGCCGGCGCTGAATAGTAGTTCCTCTGCCGCAGTTCCGCTGGATCCATGCCAAGGTCATGGGCCATATGGTCCATCACCCGTTCGATCCCCACCATGCCCTGCGGGCCGCCGAAACCGCGGTAGGCGGTGGCGCTTTGCCGGTTGGTGCGCAGGCGGTGGCTTTCGATGCGGATGTTGGGGATCAGATACGCGTTGTCGCTGTGCAGCATGGCACGGTCGGCTACCGGCAGCGACAGGTCCTGCGCCCAGCCGCAATCCGCAAGCTGCAGAAACTCGACGCCCTGCAGGCGGCCTTCGTCATCAAAACCCGCGCGGTAGGAAATACGGAAAGCGTGGCGCTTTCCGGTGATCACCATGTCGTCGTCGCGGTCATAGCGCATCTTGCAGGGCTTGCCGGTGAGGCGCGCGGCGACGGCGCAGGCCACCGCCAGCGCGTTGCCCTGGCTTTCCTTGCCGCCGAAACCGCCGCCCATGCGGCGGGTCTCCACCCGCACCGCATGCATCGGCAGACCGATGGCGTCGGCCACCTTGTGCTGGATCTCGGTCGGGTGCTGGGTGGAGGAGAAGACATGCATGCTGCCATCCTCCTGCGGCCAGGCCATGGCGGCCTGGCCTTCGAGATAGAAATGCTCCTGCCCGCCGAGCTCAAACGTGCCTTCGACTGTGCGCGGCGCGGCATCGATAGCGGCTGCGGCGTCGCCTTTCTGGTAAATGCGGGGGCCTTCTTCAAACCGGCTGTCTGCAGCCATCGCCGCGTCGAGAGTCAGCAGAGCAGGTTCTTCAGCATAGTCCACCGTGCCCTTGCGGGCGGCGACGCGGGCGTTTCTGTGGTTGTCGGCCACAACCAGAAATACCGGCTGTCCCACATAGTTGACGGTGCCTGCCGCCAGCAGCGGCTCATCATGGATCGAGGGCGAGACGTCATTGGAAAAGGGCAACCCCTTTGCGGTCATGACGGCCACGACGCCCGGGCTGTGCTGAACATGTGTCAGATGTATGCCGGTGACATGGCCGCGGGCGATGGATGACTGGCCAAAGGCCAGATGCAGCGTGCCCGCGGGAGAGGGGATGTCATCGACGTAGCGGGCGGCGCCGGTCACATGCAGCTCGGCGGCATCATGAGGGAGGGGGCTGGAGACGCTCATGGTTTCACCTCCAGCACCGAAACAGGGGCGCCGTTCATCTCCGCGAAACAGCGGGACAGCATGCTGCGCGCGGTTTCCAGCCGGTAGGCGGCGGACGCGCGCATGTCAGTCATCGGGGTGAAGTCCTGATCGAAGGCCGCAGCTGCGGCCTGGACCGTTGCCTCGTTCCAGGGCTGGCCGATCAGTGCGGCTTCCACATGGGCGGCGCGTTTCGGGATGCCTGCCATGCCGCCAAAGGCGATGCGGGCGGCGGCGACCTGGCCGTTCTCCACCGTCACGTTGAAGGCGCCGAGCACGGCAGAAATATCCTGGTCGAAGCGTTTGGAGAGCTTGTAAACCTTGAGCGTATCCGGCTGCCGGGGGAAGCTGACGGCCTCGACAAATTCGCCCGAAGCCCGGTCCTGCTTGCCGTAGTCGAGGAAGAAATCCTCCAGCGGCAATTCCCGGCGGCTGTTCCTTTTCCGCAAATGCAGAGTTGCGCCAAGCGCGATCAGAGCAGGCGGACTGTCGCCGATCGGAGAGCCGTTGGCAATATTGCCGCCGACGGTGGCCGCGGCGCGCACCTGCTGGGAGGCGAAGCGGCGCAGCATCTCGGCAAAGGACGGGTGCAGCGGTTCCATTGCCGTGCGCAGGGCGTTCATATCCGCCATGGCGCCGATCCGGACGGTGCTGTCCGTGACCTTGATGCTCTTCAGGTCTGCGCATCCGTCGAGAAAGATCATCTGCGGAAGCTGGCGCAGCTGTTTGGTGACCCAGAGGCCAACGTCGGTGGCGCCGGCGATCAGGGTTGCGTCCGGGTGTTTTTCATAAAGCTCTGCAAGCTCATCCGCCGATTGCGGCATCAGCGGCTGGATGCCGGGTTCAACCGGGCGGTCGCGGCTGATCCAGTCCGGCACCGGGGCTGAACTTGCGGCCTCGGCTGCGCGGATGATCGGCGCATAGCCGGTGCAGCGGCAAAGATTGCCGGCCAGCTGGTCGTCATAATCGGCGGCGCGGTTGGTATGGGCGGTGACCATAGACATGATGAAGCCGGGGGTGCAGAAACCGCATTGGCTGCCGTGATGGTCCACCATTGCCTGCTGCACCGGATGCAGGCTGCCGTCCGGGCCTGCTGCACCTTCGACGGTGCGGACGGATTTGCCGTTGAGCTGGGGCAGAAACAGGATGCAGGCATTCAGGGCTTTGGATCCACGTGAATCCGTGACCATAACGGTGCAGGCGCCGCAATCGCCTTCGTTGCAGCCTTCTTTGGTGCCAGTGAGGCCCCTCTCTTCGCGCAGCCAATCCAGCAATGTTGCTGACGGATCTGCGTCCGGAATGCGGAGCTCTTCACCATTCAGACGAAAGGTGAGTGCCATCTTCCCGATACCGCCGCTTTACCCTGTTGACCCGTGCTGCCTGCCCTTCGATGCGGCGCAGAAGGAGAGGCGGGCTGTTTTTTGCTTGCTGTCTACAGCCTAGGGAGCAGATCCTTGTCAAAGCAAGGAAAACCGCTGCTGCGCTGCAGTATCTCGTGACGCAAGAAAATTTCCGGCATTTGGGGTATGGTATTAATTTTTATGCGTTTTGTCTGCAGCTTTCCAGGAAACCCAGGCGCCTTGCGCGAAAGAGTTTCAACAAAATGGATAAAATGGCCGGTCCACCGCAACGGTTTTTCGGGGTGTTGGGCCGTCAGATCGCCCTTTCACCCCGCCGCGTCAATAAGATAGCGTGGCGGCATGACAAGCTCTCCCCGATTCATTCACCTGCGCACCCATACCGAGTATTCATTGCTGGAGGGCGCACTGCGGCTGAAGAAGCTGCCGGACCTCTGCAAGAAGCACGAGATGCCCGCAATTGCGGTGACGGACAGCAACAACCTGTTCTCGGCGCTGGAGTTCTCGGTGTCGGCCAGCGGCGCAGGCGTGCAGCCGATCATGGGCTGCCAGGTCGATCTGCGGTTTGCCGAAGCGGCGCCGGGTGAGCGGCCTAAGCCGCCGGCCCCCCTGGTGCTGCTGGCGCAGAGCGAAGCGGGTTATGAGCATCTGATGAAACTGAACTCCTGCCTCTATTTGCGGCAGGGAGGCGAGCTGCCGTATGTGACGCTGGAGGAGCTGGAAGAGAACGCGGGCGACGTGATCTGCCTGAGCGGCGGACCGGACGGGCCTGTAGGGCGGCTCTTGCAGATGGGGCAGCGTCCGGCGGCCGAAGCGCTGATGCAGCGGCTGAAAGCAATTTTCCCGGACCGCCTGTATGTGGAGCTGCAGCGCCATCCGGGCGAGCACGGCCAGCCGGAGTCGGAGAAGGCGACCGAACGCGGCCATGTGGAGATGGCCTATGCCATGGACCTGCCGCTGGTCGCCACCAATGACGTCTATTTCCCCAACACGGAAATGTACGAGGCCCATGATGCGATGATCTGCATCGCCGAAGGTGCCTATGTCGACCAGGTGGAGCCGCGCCGCCGCCTGACCGCGCAGCATTACTTCAAAAGCCAGGAGGAGATGGTCGCGCTGTTTGCCGATCTGCCGGAGGCGATTGAAAACACCGTGGAAATCGCCAAGCGCTGCGCCTTCATGGCGTACCGGCGCGACCCGATCCTGCCGAAGTTTGCCGATGACGAGGTGGCCGAATTGCGCCGCATCGCCAACGAGGGCCTGCAGAAACGCTTGGCGGTGATCCCGCATGCGGTCAGCGTCGAGGAATATCAGGAGCGGCTCGATTTCGAGCTGGGCATCATCGAGGGGATGGGCTTCCCCGGCTACTTCCTGATCGTTGCCGACTTTATCCAATGGGCCAAGGACCACGACATCCCGGTGGGGCCGGGGCGGGGCTCGGGCGCGGGCTCGCTGGTGGCCTATGCGCTGACCATCACCGACCTTGACCCGCTGCGCTACAGCTTGCTGTTCGAACGCTTCCTGAACCCGGAACGGGTGTCGATGCCCGACTTCGACATCGACTTCTGCATGGACCGCCGCGAAGAGGTGATCAAATACGTGCAGGAGAAATACGGCCGCGACAAGGTCGGGCAGATCATCACCTTTGGCGCGCTGCTGTCCAAGGCGGCGGTGCGCGACATGGGGCGGGTGTTGCAGATGCCCTACGGCCAGGTGGACCGGCTGTCCAAGCTGATTCCGGTCGAGGGCGTGAAGCCGATGTCCATCGTGGACTCGCTGAAGGAAGAACCGCGGCTGCGCGAGGAGGCCGAGAACGAGGAGGTCGTTGACCGGCTGCTGAAATACGGCATGCAGGTGGAGGGGCTGTTGCGCTCGGCCGGGACCCACGCGGCGGGCGTGGTCATCGGCGACCGGCCGCTGGATGCGCTGGTGCCGCTCTACCGCGATCCGCGCTCGGACATGCCCGCGACCCAGTTCAACATGAAATGGGTGGAACAGGCCGGCCTGGTGAAGTTCGACTTCCTGGGCCTCAAGACCCTGACTGTCATTCAGAACGCGATGGACCTGATCTTCCAGTCGGGCCGCGATCTGCATATCGCCGAGGATGGCACCCAGCTCTATGACCCGCCCGAGGGCGCGGCGAACCAGATCAACGCCATTCCGCTGGATGACAAGGTCACATACGACCTCTACTCCCGGGCCAAGACGGTGGCGGTGTTCCAGGTGGAATCCACCGGCATGAT
>JBFOLS010000165.1:0-2299 GCA_040830225.1 Leisingera sp. | reverse complement strand
GCGGCCAGGGCGAGATGGTGGTGCTCGCGATCATTGCCGGGGCCGACTTGGGGTATGTCGTGCTGCATCACATCCTGCGTGTTGCATTGGTCGTCACCTGCGCGCCGCTGGCACTGCGTTTGGCCAAGTGAGGTTTTGCCCCTGAACCTTCGTGCTTCGGCTTTGCGCAGCGAGCGCATTTTGGAGCGGATTTGAGGCTCAAGTCGCGCGCACTACATTATGCGGTGGAGAAACCGCATGGAAATTGCGAGACAACTGCTTCAGCTGCTTTGCTTCTTCGTCTTGAGCCTGTTTTCTGCCGAACACCTGAACGCCCAGGCTGAAAGTGATCTCACGGCCGAACGCCATGTGCTGTACACGGTGATTGAAGGCCCGATCGGCCCGGCGACCGTGCATCATGTTGCGCAGGTGCTTCAGCTGCCGCACAACCCGGCCGCCGAAGCCGTGGTGCTTCAGCTCAACACACCCGGTGGGCTGGCGGATGCGATGCGCGAAATCATTTCACTCATCCTGCAGTCGCCGGTGCCAGTGATCACCTATGTTGCACCTCCGGGTGCGCATGCGGCCAGCGCGGGCACCTATATTCTCTACGCCAGCCACATTGCGGCGATGGCGCCCGGGACCAATCTGGGTGCGGCAACACCAATAGCAATCGGCGGGTTTCCCGAAGCGCTGCCTGGCCGGCCGCCTGCGGAAGACCAGAGCGGCGGGAAAGAAACCGGGGAAGAGCCGGCCCGCAGCCCGCTGGCACCAAAGACTGCGATGGAGGCCAAGGCCACAAATGATGCCGCAGCACTGATCCGCAGCCTGGCAGAGCTGCACGGCCGCAACGCTGACTGGGCCGAAAGTGCCGTGCGCCAGGCTGAAAGCCTGTCTGCCGTCAGGGCGCTGGAGCTCAATGTTATTGATCTGGTTGCCGCCGATCTTGAAACGCTGCTGCGGGATGCGGACGGGCGCAGCGTGCAGATAGGCGGCGCCCGGAAGGAGATCGCAACCGCGGGACTGCCGGTCGAACGGGTCGAAATGAGCACCATGATCCGGGTTCTCAGCGTTCTGTCGAACCCGAATGTGGCGCTGGTGCTGATGATGCTGGGAGTCTACGGGCTGATTTTCGAGTTCTGGAACCCTGGGGCGCTGGTGCCTGGAGTGGTGGGGGCGATCTGCCTCACTTTGGGCCTTTATGCTCTCAACCAGCTGCCCCTCAGCTATGCAGCTCTTGCTCTTCTCGGGATCGGTGTGGCCTTCATGATCGCCGAGGCGTTGTCGCCGAGTTTCGGTGTTCTGGGTTTCGGCGGGCTTTTCGCCTTTTCGCTGGGTGCGGCAATGCTGGTGGACACCGATGCTCCGGCTTTCCGCATTTCCTGGTGGCTGATCGCCGGCATGGCCTTGACCAGCGCCGCAGTGCTTGTGCTGCTGCTGGGCTACACGATCCGAACCTACCGGCAGCAGCCGGTGTCAGGTTCTGCGCGGCTGATTGGTGCCCGGGCAAGAGTGCTCGAATGGCATGGCGGCAGCGGATTTGTCTGGATCGAGGGCGAGCGCTGGCATGCGCAGGGCCTGACCGGCCTGCAGCCCGGTCAGCATGTGCGCGTCGGAGGAATCAGGAATCTCACGCTGCATGTTGTAGCCGAAACCGGGGCAGAGCCCGGCGCAATCAGGGGAGAATAAGATGGAAGCACTCACTTTCGATTGGGTTGCCTATCTGCTGGCAGCCGTGCTGCTGGTGCTGTTCTTTCAGGCGGCGATCTACATTTTCCGCGAATACGAGCGCGGGGTGCTGTTCACTCTGGGCCGGTTCACCCGGGTCTCAGGGCCCGGCTTTGTGCTGATCATACCGGTAGTGCAGCAGCTGGTGCGGACAGATCTGCGCATGTTTGTCGAGGATGTGCCCAGCCAGGATGTGATCAGCCGCGACAATGTCTCGGTCAAGGTCAATGCCGTGATCTATTTCCGTATCGTGGATCCGCAGCGCGCGATCATCAATGTCGCGGACTTCCGGGCCGCGGTCAGTCAGCTGGCGCAAACCACCCTGCGTTCGGTTCTGGGCAAGCATGAGCTGGACGAGATGCTGTCTGAACGCGACAAGCTTAACGCTGATATCCAGGAAATCCTGGACCGCCAGACCGATGCCTGGGGCATCAAGGTGGCAAACGTCGAGATAAAACATGTGGATATTGACGAAAGCATGGTCCGCGCCATCGCCAAACAGGCCGAAGCGGAACGGCTCCGCCGGGCCCGGGTGATCAATGCCGCGGGCGAGTTTCAGGCCGCTTCAAAGCTGGTCGAAGCGGGCAAGCTT
>JBFOLS010000164.1:0-6613 GCA_040830225.1 Leisingera sp. | reverse complement strand
TCGATCGAACCCAAAGCATGCAGGACAAAGTCATCCCCGGGACCAACAGAAAAACTCTGCAAGTCACCTAGCCAGAAGATATCGCCCCCGGTAAGCATCTCGGCTTCTATTTCCACTGCGGATTGGCCAAAAAACGTCATGAAATCCAGATCCAGCTGGTGCGCCTGCATGACGGTTTGGCCGCCAGAGCTCAGCCGGAAGGACGCTACAGTCCAGGTCGCGGGATCTTCATCGGGAAAGTCGCCCCAAATCTGCAACTTCACTCCGTTTCCTAACTTCAGGAAATACCCGTTGGATCCCTTGCTGAACTCGAATGAAGAAAGCTGCTCTGCTGACAGCGACAAGGCGACCCAGCCAAAGTCTGCAAAACCTGTACGAATATCTATACGTCTCACAACATCCATCCAAAATACAAAATAATATGCCCGTGAATGCTGCAAGAACATCCAGGGGCATGTCAATATTTGGTAGGACAAGCCCGAGCAAGCGCTACAACAGCACAGCCCAGGAAAGAGAATGTAAAGGAGGCCCCAAGGCCTCCTGAACGTCTTGTGAAACTAGGGCGGAGCGAGGGGCTACCGCACTTTCAGCGTGGCCAGCCCGATCATCGCCAGGATCAGCGAGATGATCCAGAAGCGGATCACGATGGTCGGCTCGGCCCAGCCCTTCTTTTCGTAGTGGTGATGGATCGGCGCCATCAGGAAGACCCGTTTGCCGGTGCGCTTGAAGTAGAGGACCTGGATGATCACCGACAGCGCCTCGACCACAAAGAGGCCTCCGACAATGGCCAGCACCAGCTCGTGCTTGGTGGCAACTGCGATGGCGCCCAGCGCTCCGCCCAGGGCGAGCGAGCCGGTGTCGCCCATGAACACCGCGGCCGGCGGCGCGTTGTACCACAGGAAGCCGAGGCCCGCGCCGAACAGCGCCGCGGTGAAGATCAGGATCTCGCCGGTGCCGGGCACGTAATGCACGTCCAGATATTCGGTGAAGTCGACCCGCCCCACCGCATAAGCGATGACGCCCAGCGTGCCGGCCGCAATCATCGAAGGCATGATCGCCAGACCGTCCAGACCGTCGGTCAGGTTCACCGCATTGGCAGCACCAACGATGACGCAGATCGAAAACGGCACATAGAACAGGCCCAGATTGATCAGCGTGTCCTTGAACACCGGCAGCGCCAGCTGGTTCTGCAGGGGTTCCGGGTGATAGGCCGCAGCCCAGAGCGAGGCGATGACCGCTATAAGGATGCCCAGCGCCAGCCGCACTTTGCCAGGCACGCCCTTGGTGTTCTGCTTGGAGACCTTGGCGTAGTCATCGGCAAAACCAATGAGGCCATAGGCCATGGTCACGAACAGAACCAGCCAGACAAAGGGATTGTCCCAGCGCGCCCACAGAAGCGTGGCAGTCAGCAAGGCACCGACGATCAGCAGCCCGCCCATGGTCGGGGTGCCCGCCTTGGAGAAATGCCCCTCAGGCCCGTCATCGCGGATCGGCTGGCCCTTGCCCTGGCGGCGGCGCAGCACGTTGATCAGCGGCTTGCCGAACAGGAAGCCAAAGATCAACGCGGTCATGAAGGCGCCGCCTGCGCGGAAAGTAATATAGCGGAAGAGGTTGAAAACATCCCCTCCGTCCGACAAAGCGGTCAGCCAATAGAGCATTGTGCCCTTCCCCCGATCCTTATGGGTTTTGTGATTTGGGGCCGGAGTGGCCCATTTCGCGGATGCCGTCAACAATCTTGGCCAGTGCCATGCTGAGCGACCCCTTGGCCAGCACGACGTCGCCGCCCGTGATTTCACCTGCAAGCCCAGGCACAGCATCAGCGCTGGTTTCGTACCAGCCGCCGCGTTTTACCTCTGGCAGCGCGCCATGCAGCGCCTGCATCAGCGGTCCGATGCAGTGGATTTTGTCGATGCCTTGCACCGCCTCCAGATCCGCCAGCCCGGCGTGCAGCGCGTCTTCCTCTGGGCCCAGCTCCTTCATGTCACCGATATAGGCGATCCTGCGGCCCTCACCCGGAGTCGCGGCAAGAACCGCCAGCGCCGCTGCCATCGAGGTCGGGTTGGCGTTGTAACTGTCGTCCAGCAGGGTGATGTCTCCGTCCGCCAGCCGGATGGTCTCGCGCACGCCGCGGCCCTTCACGGGCGACCAGAGCGCCAGGCTCTCCACCGCCTTGACTGGGTCGGCACCTAGGGCTTCGACACAGGCCAGCGCACCCAAGGCGTTCATCGCGAAATGCGCTCCAAGCGATTGAATGTGCAGCTCCACTTCGCGGCCATTGGCAGCGGCGAGGGCGACGGTTTCCTCGCCCTCAATCCCGGCAGAATGCAGTTTGCAGTCTTCCGCGCTCTCGCCAAACCAGCGGGCATCAGCGCCCAGATCCGCGGCCACCTCGTGAAGCACATGCGCCTCGGCGATGTCGGCGTTCAAAACCGCCACACCGCCGGGCTCCAGCCCCTCCATGATCGCGGCCTTCTCGCGGGCAATGCCTTCGACGTTCTCGAAGGCCTCCAGATGCACAGCGGCCACGGTGGTCACCATCGCCACATGCGGGCGCGCCTGTTTCGCAAGCGGCGCAATCTCACCCGGGTGGTTCATGCCAATCTCGATCACCGCAAACTCGGTATCGCGCGGCATCCGCGCCAGCGTCAGCGGCACGCCCCAGTGATTGTTATAGCTGGCCACCGCCGCATGGGTGCGGCCCTGGTCAGACAGCATCCGCGCCAGCATTTCCTTGGTCGAGGTTTTGCCGACCGAGCCGGTCACCGCAACAACCTTGGCACCCGTGCGGGCACGAGACGCCCGGCCCAGAACCTCCAGCCCGGCCTGCACGTCATCCACAATCAGCAGCGGCGCATCGGCCGGAACGTCATCGGGAATGCGGGACACCAGCGCGGCTCCCGCGCCTTTCTCCAGCGCCTGCGCCACGAAGTCATGGCCGTCGCGCGCCGCCTTCAGCGCCACGAACATGTCGCCTGCTTCAATGGTGCGGGTGTCGATGGACATGCCGGTGACAGCCCAGTCCCCCTGCGCCGTGCCGCCAGTAGCGGCGGCCGCCTCAGCTGCAGTCCAAAGGGTCATGCCAGCCTCCCGTCGAGTGCGGCCACGGCAATGCTGGCCTGCTCCACATCATCAAAGGGCAGTACCGTGTCGCCGACCGTCTGGCCTGTCTCATGCCCCTTGCCGCAGACAATCAGGGCGTCACCCGCCTGCAGCATGTCAGCGCCGCGCAGGATCGCTTCGGCGCGGTCGCCGATCTCGATACAGTCCGGCGCGCCGCCCTTGACCGCAGCGCGGATGATCGCCGGGTCTTCGCTGCGAGGGTTGTCGTCGGTGACAATCACCACGTCGGCATTGTCATGCGCAGCCTGCCCCATCAGGGGCCGCTTGGTGGTGTCACGGTCGCCGCCTGCACCGACAATAGCAATCAGCCGGCCCAGCACATGCGGACGCAGGGCCTTGATGGCGCTGGCCACCGCGTCGGGCGTATGGGCGTAGTCGACAAAGACAGCCGAGCCATTTTCGCGCTCTGCCGCCAGCTGCATCCGGCCGCGCACGGTGGTGAGATGCGGCAGGGTCTCGAACACCCGCTCGGGATCTTCGCCCGCGGCAATCACCAGCCCGCAGGCCAGCAGCACGTTTTCCGCCTGGAAGCCGCCAATCAGGCTCAAGCGCACCTGATACGGCTTGTCATGCCAGGAAAACCGCAGGTCCTGACCGGTGCCGTCATAGCGAAGGCCCAACAGGCTCAGATCGCCCAGCCCCCGGCCAACGCTGATCACCTCCTGCCCGCGGGCAGCAGCTACCGCGCGCATCTCAGGTCCGCGGGGGTCGTTCATATTGATGACGGCGACGCCCTCTTCCGGCAGAACCCGGCGGAACAGGCCTGCCTTGGCGGCAAAATAGGCCTCAAAGGTTTCGTGGTAGTCCAGGTGGTCCTGGGTGAAATTGGTGAAACCTGCCGCGGCCAGCTGCACCCCATCCAGACGGCGCTGGTCGAGACCGTGGGAGGAGGCCTCCATCGCGGCATGAGTCACGCCCGCAGCGGCGGCCTCGGACAGAGCGCGGTGCAGAGTGATCGGCTCAGGCGTGGTATGCGCCAGAGGATAGGCCCATGCGCCTTCGATGCCGGTAGTGCCCATGTTGACGGCCTGGTGACCCAGCTCCATCCAGATCTGACGCACAAAGGTGGCGACCGAGGTCTTGCCATTGGTGCCGGTCACCGCCACCACAGTCTGCGGCTGGCCGCCGAACCACAAAGCAGCGGCATAGGCCAGCGCCTGGCGCGGGTCCTCGACCACCACCAGCGCGGCGTGGCTTTCTTCCAGAACTTTGGCCGCAATCTCAGCCCCCGCGGCATCGGTCAGCACCGCAGTGGCGCCCTTTTCCAGCGCGCCGGGGATGAACTTGGCGCCATGCACCTGGCTGCCGGGGAGTGCTGCGAACAGATACCCTTCGCGCACCTCGCGGCTGTCAACCGCCAAGCCGCTGATCTGCGGATCGGCGCCGCCGCGGGCGGTCAGCCCCAATTGGCTCAGCGGCTGGTCTGGTCTGCTGCTCATGGCGGCCCTCTACCCTGGTTCAGTTCGAGGTGAGGGTTATACCAGTCACCTCTGGGGGTTCAACTTGCGGACGCAGGCCCAACAGCGGCGCGACCCGCCCGATCATTTCCGCTGCAACCGGGGTGGCAGTCCAGCCGGCGGTGCGGCGCTCCTCGCCATGGGCAATGATAGACGGTTCGTCCAGCGTCACGATCAGCACGTATTTCGGGTCATGTGCCGGGAAAATAGAGGCAAAAGTGGCGATCACCTTGTCGTCGTAATAGCCGCCGCGGGGCTTGGGCTTGTCGGCGGTGCCGGTCTTACCACCGACCTGATAGCCCTCGACCTCTGCAAAAGACGCGGTGCCTTCTGAGACCACTTTGCGCAACATCTTGCGCGCGGCCTCGGCGGAGGCTTCGCTCATCACCCGTTCGCCCAGCTGCGGGCCGCGCTGTTTCAGAATCGTCGGCGCCACGTAGCGGCCGCCATTGGCCACCGCCGCATAACCCGCCGCCAGATGCATCGGGGTGGTCGAGATGCCGTGGCCGTAGGAGATGGTCATCGCTGACAGCTCCGACCAGTTCGGCGGCAGCAGGGGTTTGCCGCCAGCAGCCTCGGAGATTTCAAACGGCGTAGGCTCCAGCATTCCCATCGTGTCGAGGAAAGACTTCTGCCGCTCCACCCCGATCTGCTGCGCCAGCCGCGCGGTGCCGATATTGGAGGATTTGACGATGATCTTGGTCACCGACATCTCGTTGCCGTAGTTGCGGAAGTCGCGGATCGTAAATTTGCCCCAGCGCAGCGGCCCGCGGGTATCGATCACTGTGTCCGCATTTACCAGACCAAGGTCCATCGCCTGCGCGGCGGTGAAGATTTTGAAAGTAGAGCCGAGCTCATAAACCCCCTGCACTGCGCGGTTGAACAGCGGGCTGGCCGACGGATCAAAGCCCGAGGTCGGCGGGCGCGGACGGTCGTTGGGGTCGAAGTCCGGGAAGGAAACCACCGAGATCACTTCGCCCGTGCGGGCATCCATCAGGATCGAGGTGGCGCCCTTGGCGTTCATCAGCTTCATGCCGCCGTACAGCACTTGCTCGGCCGCAGCCTGCACAGTGAGGTCCAGCGACAGCTGCAGCGGTTTGCCGGCATTGCCCGGGTCGCGCAGGTAGTCGTCGAACTGACGCTCGACACCAGCCACGCCGATGACTTCGGCGGCGTTCA
The DNA here is from genome assembly GCA_040830225.1 of Leisingera sp. Classification (GTDB taxonomy): domain Bacteria; phylum Pseudomonadota; class Alphaproteobacteria; order Rhodobacterales; family Rhodobacteraceae; genus Leisingera. The sequence continues at coordinate 857 of JBFOLS010000164.1, read as the reverse complement.
CGCCCTCCTTGCCGAAACCAGCGCCGCCTAGTACGTGGGCCGCTAGGCTGCCGTTCGGATAGAGCCGCATTTCGCGGGGGCCGAACATCAGGCCAGGGTCACCAATGTCATGCACGGCCTGGAGCTGCTCGGGGCTGATTTTCTTTTTCACCCATAAGAACTTGCGCTTTCCGGTGAAGTCCTTGACAAGACGCTCCAGCTCTAGCTCCGGGAAGATTTCGACCAGTTTCTCGGCCGCGCCCACCGGATCGATCATCTGCGGCGGCTGGGCGTAGAGGGAATGGGTCTCGAAGTTGGTGGCCAGCAGGCGGCCGTTGCGGTCGACGATGTCGGCACGCTGCGCGGCGATGGCGCTGCCCGGGACGCTGGCGACAGGTTCGGCCGGCTCGGAGACCGCGGTCATGCCCATGCGGGTGGCGATTGTGCCAAAGGCAAAGAGGAAGAACAGGCCCAGCACCAGAAGACGGCCTTCGGAGCGCTGGCGGGCCTGCACCTGCATCTCCTGGTGGCGCAGCGAGATGTTGTCCTTCTCGATCTGATCCGGGTTCCCGCCGGTAGCGCGGGCGTGCAGGATCCGGGCCAGCGGACGCAGCGGGGTGCGGATCATGGCAGGCTCCTTTCGGCGTTCAGACCCGAGACCTCAATGCCATTGGTGATCTCCAGTTCCGGCGGCGCAGGATAAGAAACCTCATCGACGCGGCCGAACTGGTCAGGGCGCAGCGGCAGCAGACCGAGGCTGTCAAAGTTGATCTCTGCCAGTTCGCGCAGGCGCTGCGGGCGGTTGAGGTAGGCCCATTCGGCGCGCAGCACGCCGAGGCGCACCTGAGCGGCACCGATTTCACGCTGCAGCTGGCGGG
>JBFOLS010000163.1:0-2544 GCA_040830225.1 Leisingera sp. | reverse complement strand
GCTCAATTTAATTTCCGTCGGAGTTGCGGAATTTCTTGAGGCGGGTGGTCTTCAGCGCCTCTTCGCCATGGTCGGCTACCGCAGCCACCCAGCTGCGGAACTCCTCCTCGCTGAGACCGTAACGGCGCATCGCCTCCTTTTGCGGCAGCAGCCCATAAAGCACCCCGCGCACCACGGCGGCCTTGCGAGAGGCCACCCAGCGCTTGGTGGTTTCCGGCGGCAGGTCTGCCCGGGTCATGATTGTGCCATCCGGCAGGGTGACCGCGCGCGGCCCGTCAACTTTCTTCAAAAACATTCGTCTTCCCTCTCGAAGATCTTTTTCGTTGGGGTCGGCAAAAGAATTTCCGATCAGGCTTAACGGCGCGTGAACCACGCCCCTTGAGAGTCGTTAGGATTTTCCTATATTCTGCGGCGCCTGCCCCCTTGCCTTTAGGAGCTGCCCCCATGGCGCTGGACCACGACTCGAACCTGAACTCGCTTGGCTTTGCCAAACCGCCCTCGGAAACCCGTGTGGTGGTGGCCATGTCCGGCGGTGTCGACAGCTCTGTTGTTGCAGCATACTTGGCCGATCAGGGCTATGACGTGGTGGGCGTGACGCTCCAGCTTTACGATCATGGCGCCGCCCTGGCCAAGAAAGGCGCCTGCTGTGCGGGCATTGATATCCACGATGCTCGGCGTGTGGCCGAGGAGCGCGGCTTCCCGCATTACGTTCTGGATTATGAGAACATTTTTAAGGATGCGGTGATTGACGAGTTCGCCGACAGCTATCTGGCCGGTGCAACCCCGGTTCCCTGCATCCGCTGCAACGAGCGGGTGAAGTTCAAGGATCTTTTGGAAACCGCCAAGGATCTGGAGGCCGACTGCATGGCGACCGGCCATTACATCCAGCGCAAGATGGGCGAGCACGGCCCCGAGCTGCATTCGGCCGAGGATGCCAACCGCGATCAGAGCTATTTCCTGTTCTCCACCACACCGGAACAGCTGGACTACCTGCGCTTCCCTCTGGGTCACTTGCCCTCCAAGGACGCCACCCGTGAGATGGCAGCGCAATACGGACTGGCGGTGGCAGACAAGCCCGACAGCCAGGACATCTGCTTTGTGCCCAACGGCAACTATGCCAGCGTGATCGAGAAACTGCGCCCCGGCGCGGCAGAGCCGGGTGAGATCGTGCATTCCGACGGACGGGTGCTGGGCAGCCACGACGGGGTGATTCACTACACCATCGGCCAGCGCCGCGGCCTTGGCATCGGCGGTCTGTCAGAGCCGCTTTATGTTGTGAAGCTAGACGTTGAAAAGAAACAGGTGGTTGTCGGCCCCAAGGAGCTCCTGGCAACCCGCACCATCCCGGTGCGGGAAATCAACTGGCTGGGCGATGAGCCTTTCACCAGCCGGAAGGAGTGGCACCTGAAGGTCAAGGTCCGCTCCACCCGCCCGCCGCGCGAGGCAATCATCCGGCCGCTGACAGAGACAACAGCCGAGGTCGAACTGCTCACACCCGAGGAAGGCGTCTCGCCGGGCCAGGCCTGTGTGTTCTACGCGCCCGAAGGCAGCCGCATCTTCGGCGGCGGCTGGATCTGGCGCGGCTACTGAGCGCAACTGCAGCAACACCGGGTCAAGGGAAGCAGAGCCTCCGCTCGGGACGCGCGGCTTGCCCTGAGGTACTTCTCAGCAAAACAAATTCTGCCAGATCATCTTGTCCTGCCGGCCCTGTTCCGAGCTGCCATTGTGCCAGGCCTGCGCGGGCGCGAAACACCCGCGCTACGAGAGGTCGCGCTACTTCGCAGGCAACCGGTCCAGAACTGAGCGGGCCGCGCGCAATCCGGGCGCTTCACCGCCAAGCCCCAGCCGGTCCATTGTCAGCGCCATCGCCTCCTGCTGCGCCTTCGGAGCCGCAGCCAGTTTCTCCAGCGCGGCTGAGATGTTTTCAGGCGTGCAATCCGGTCCCAGGCATTCCGGCACCACCCGGGTATCGCTCACCAGGTTGACCAGCGTCACCGTGTCGATCAGCGCCATGCGTTTCATGATCTGCCAAGTCAGCCACTGGAACTTGTAGGCGATCACCATAGGTGTTCGGGCAGCGGCCAGTTCCAGCGACACGGTGCCGGAGGCGGCCAGCGCCAGGCTGGCGGATGCAAAGGCTGCGCGTTTGAAGGCTTTGGCTCGGTCAGGCTCGTAACGGTTCGGATCGACCAAAACGGTGCCCGGCGGCCATTGCCCCAGCGCCTCTTGCACCAGCCCAGCAACAGGTGCCGCAGCTGGCACCACGATCCGGTAGTCCGGATGCCTGGCACTGAACTGCACGAGAGCCTTGCCGAACTCAGGAGCCAGACGCGACACTTCTGACCGGCGCGAGCCAGGCAGCGCCAGTACAAATGGCGCATCATCCAAACCGAATTCACTGCGGAAGGCGGCAATCTCCGCTTCCGTGGCCTGCGGCTCAGCAACCACCGGGTGGCCGACAAAATCGCAGTCCATTCCAGCCGCTTCCATATAGCTGGGCTCGAAAGGTAAAAGCGCCAGGACGTGGTCGATGACCTGCGCCAT
>JBFOLS010000162.1:0-4737 GCA_040830225.1 Leisingera sp. | reverse complement strand
CCCATTGAACGTCTCCGCCGGGTATTGGCACAAAGCCTGCAGCAGCGGATTCCTGGCGAGACCGGCGGATTTGCAGCTGCCATAACAGCAGGTGACCGGAGCGGTGTCGGTGAGCAGACGCTGGCAGCACTCCGAAAAAGCAACCTAGCACATCTCTTGGCTATTTCCGGACTGCATATGGGGCTGCTCACCGGCTTTGTCTTTGCAGTTGTCCGGGTATTGTTCTGTCTGGTGCCGCCAATTGCCTTGCGATGGCCGGTTAAGAAACTGGCAGCCGTGGCGGCGCTTGCGGCAGGAGGCGGGTATCTGCTGTTGTCGGGCGGCAATGTGGCGACAGAGCGCGCCTTTGTCATGGTGGCTGTGATGCTGGGGGCAGTGCTGCTGAACCGGCGTGCAATTACGTTGCGGGCGGTTGCGGTTGCCGCTGTGATCGTTCTGCTTCGGCGGCCCGAAAGCCTGCTGAGCCCGGGATTTCAGATGAGTTTTGCGGCCACAACGGCGCTGGTCGGTGTTTTTGCCGCGTTGAGAGATGCGGATGTGCCGCTAGGGCCGGGATGGCTGAGGCCGGTTACGGCACTGGTTATTTCCTCAGCCGTCGCAGGCGCCGCAACTGCGCCCTTTGCAGCAGCGCATTTCAACACCATTCCGCATTACGGTCTTGTTGCAAATCTGCTGGCGGTGCCTGTGATGGGGACAATCGTGATCCCAGCGACGGTGCTGGCGTTCTGCCTCTTGCCTTTCGGCCTTGAGGGGATCGGGCTGAAGGTAATGCAGTGGGGGCTGGATTGGATACTGGCAGTTGCCCGGGCTGTTTCAGGGGTCGATGGCGCCGTCTCACAAGTTCCTGCACCCGGTAGTCCGGTTCTGCCGCTGCTGCCAACGGGCATGCTGTTGACCGTGGCCTGGAAAGGACCAGTGCGTCTGGCTGGTTTCTTGCCAGCATCTATTGCACTTCTGCTTTGGTCCGGGGTTGAACGGCCTGCCATCCTCATAGCGGACAGCGGCGGGCTGATCGGTGTTATGGAGCCCGAAGGCCGGGCGCTATCACGCGCGAAGGGGCAGGGATTTACGGCAGGTATCTGGCTGGAGAACGACGGAGATGCTGCCAGCCAGCCGGCAGCCGCGGTGCGCTGGAAGGCCCGAGCTGCAGAACTGCCAGTCTGGCAGGGCGAAGGTATTCAGCTTGTGCATGCTCCGGGACAGCGCAAGCTTGCTACGGTATCAAACTGTAATAATGAAGAAATTATCGTTACGACTGTTGATTCCGGGTCATCCGGAAACTGCTTGATCTTGACACCTGAGGTGATGCGGCAGACCGGAAGCATTGCCATCAGTGCCGGCCTTGAACTTTGGACGGCCCGTGAGGCCGCAGGCGAAAGGCTATGGACCAGATGGCGAAGCGAAGGCACCCGCATCAGCCGTCTGCGCAGCTTGCTTCGCCGTGAAAGACAGGATCAATAAGTTCGGATCAACCCGACAAGACGGCCCTGGATCTGAACCTGGTCTTCAGGATACTGGCGGGTTTCATAAGCCGGATTGGCAGCTTCCAAAGCGATCATGCTGCCTTGCCGGTGATAATATTTCAAAGTTGCTTCCTGGCCTTCGACCAGGGCAACAACGATGTCACCGTTGTCGGCCGCCCCGGTTTCCCGGATCACCACGATGTCGCCATCGTTGATGCCGGCATCAATCATCGAATCGCCCCTGACTTCCAGTGCGAAGTGCTGGCCATTGGGCGCGATCATGCCGCCCGGTACGGCGACATGGCGCGAGACCTGGCTGATTGCCTCGATCGGCACGCCGGCAGCGATCCGTCCCATCACCGGCAGTTCCACGGCTGTCTGGCGCATAGGATCTGCGGCAGCTGGAACGGGAGCGGCAGAAGCAGCCTTTGGCGATCCGCCTTCGATTACCGCGGGTGAGAACCCCTGCGGTTCCGGCGCACCGCCCAGGCTTTCCGGCAGGCGGATAATTTCGATGGCGCGCGCCCGGTGAGCCAGCCTACGGATGAAACCGCGCTCTTCCAGTGCAGTGATCAGCCTATGGATGCCGGACTTGGATCTCAGGTCCAGAGCCACCTTCATTTCGTCAAAACTGGGTGGAACGCCGTCCCGCTGCAGGCGTTTGTGAATGAATTCCAACAGTTGAAGTTGCTTTTTTGTGAGCATCGCCGCTCCCTCCGCGCCTCATGTTTTCTTTTGTTCTATTCATGTTCACGTTTTGTGTCAACATGGGGCAGGCCGTATGTATCAAAAAACACGCTGTAGGCGCACGGCCCAAGCGGAGGCAGCTTTGCAAAGGTGATCAGCTCTCAGATCGGCAGGTATTGCACTTCTTCGCCTGCGGCGCGTGCCCCGTCACTGGGCGGACGGATCAGCAGGGCGTTGGCCTCGCTCAGAACCGTAAGAAGCGAACTATCCTGATTGGTGAAGGCTTCAATGCTGCCGTCTTCCACCCGTGCGCGCATATAATGCTCTCGCGGTCCATTTGAGGCGAGTGGCTCGCTTAAAGCCGCAGTTCGAGGCGCCTGCAATTCGGAAGGCAGCCCCAGCATCGCGCGGACCATCGGAGCAAGGAAGATATGACCGCAAACCATTGCAGACACAGGGTTTCCAGGAAGGCCCACCATTGCTGCTTCATTCAGGCGGCCAGCCATTAGCGGTTTGCCGGGGCGCATGGCAACTTTGTAAAAGCTGCGCTCCATGCCCAGATCTGCTGCAACCTTGCCGACAAGATCATGATCGCCAACGGATGCGCCTCCAATGGTCACTACCAGATCCGCACCTTCTGCCAGTTCAAAAGCGGTACGCAGGGAGCTCTCAGTGTCATGCGCAATTGGCAGAATGCGGGCGCGGGCGCCTAGCTCTTCGAGCATTGCTTTGAGGCCGAAAGTGTTGGAGGCGATGATTTGATCCGGACCGGGGGTTCCACCGGGCATGACCAGTTCATCTCCGGTAGAAATCAGAGCGATGTCCGGCTTGCGTGTGACTGGAACTGCGGGGATGTTCATTGCGGCCAGGAGTGCAACATCTGCAGGGGTCAGCAGCTTGGGGGCGCTGACCATTTGGCCATCCGTGAAGTCGCCGCCGCGTGGACGAATATTGCTGTTGCTGCTGGGCTCATCTGTTATGGTGATGAGATCGCCGCTGCGGCTGACATCTTCCTGGATGACAACGAAACTTGCGCCTTCGGGAACCGGAGCCCCGGTGAAAATCCGCACTGCCTGGCCTGCGCCAATGCGGCCGTCAAAGGCGTGGCCTGCTGCGGCTTCTCCAACCACCTTGAACATCGCGTGAAGCTCAACCTCGGCCGCGTTTACAGCATAACCGTCCATGGCCGAGGCCGAGAACGGCGGCTGGTCGCGCCGGGCCTGCACATCGCGGGCCAGCACGCGGCCGGCAGCTTCGGCCAGCGGCACTTCTTCGGTTTCGAGCTGCCGGACGAGCGCCAGAAGATGGGCGCGGGCTTCACTGACCGGGATCATTTACGCCTCGTACCTGCCTGATTTTCCGCCATCTTTCAGAATGACGCGGATGCCGCCGATTTGCATCGCCTTGTCCACCGCCTTGGCCATGTCATAGACGGTGAGTGCTGCGGTCGACACTGCTGTCAGAGCCTCCATCTCAACGCCGGTCTGGCCGGTGGTCTTGACTGTGGCCTCGATCCGAACCCCTGGCAGATCCGGGTCCAGGGTCAGTTCGACGGCGACCTTAGTCACTGGAAGCGGATGGCAAAGCGGGATCAGTTCCGGTGTCTTCTTGGCGCCCATGATGCCGGCCAGGCGGGCGACCGAAAGGACATCCCCCTTCTTGGCGCGGCCTTCGGAAATGATCGCATAAGTTTCCTCAGCCATGGTGACATGGCCCTCAGCGGTGGCAATTCGGGATGTTACCGCCTTGTCCGAGACGTCGACCATATGGGCGTCGCCCTTGGTGTCAAAATGGGTGAGGCTCATGACCTAACTCCTTGAATTACATCGCACCTGGCATCAGCGGGTTGGCAAGCAGCGTGCGGGTTGCCCCTGCTACATCGTCCTGGCGCATCAAGCTCTCCCCGATCAGGAAGGTGCGGGCGCCGTAGCGGGCCATGTCACTCAGATCGTCGGGTGTGAACAATCCGCTCTCGCAGACGATGGTTCGGTCAGCCGGCACCATGCGGGACAGCTCACGGGTGGTGTCGAGTGTGGTCTCAAAGGTTTTGAGATTGCGGTTGTTGATGCCCATCAGCGGGGACTTCAGGGAGCAGGCACGCTCAAGCTCTTCAGCGTCATGCACCTCAAGCAACACATCCATGCCCCATTCAAAGGCGCTTTCTTCGAGTTCCTGGGCCTGCGCATCGGACACGGAGGCAAGAATGATCAGGATGCAGTCTGCACCTAATGCGCGGGCTTCAGCGACCTGATAGGTGTCATACATGAAATCCTTGCGTAGGGCGGGCAGTGAGCAGGCGTCGCGGGCCTGGGTCAAAAACTCCTTGGCGCCTTGAAAGCTGGGGGTGTCCGTCAGCACCGAAAGACAGGTCGCACCGCCGGCTTCATAGGCCTTGGCCAGTTCCGCGGGTTCGAAATCCGGGCGGATAAGCCCTTTGGACGGGCTGGCTTTTTTAATCTCGGCGATCAGCCCGTAGCCGTCGCGGTTGGCCCGCATCAGGCTGTCCGCGAAACCGCGCACCGGAGAAGCATCGCGTGCTTCCGCCTCAACGGCCTCCAGCGGTTTCGCAGCCTTGTCTGCGGCCACT
>JBFOLS010000161.1:0-2495 GCA_040830225.1 Leisingera sp. | reverse complement strand
TCCGCAAAGGCATGGTCCCAGGCGTGCATGTCCTCAACCGCCTCGCGCTGGGGATAGCGGGCCTGCAGGGCGCGGATCAACTGCTGTTCAGCTTCCGTGCAGCCATCAATACAGGCCAGGGCCGATTGGGCGGCGTTGTAAGCCTCGGCCAGGGCTTTGGCACGGCCCTTCTCGTCGCGCAGGGCCCATGGCAGATTGTAGTTCGGACCAGCTGCATAGGCGACGCCCCAGTAAGCCATCGCGCAAGACGGATCATGTTCGAGGGCGCGCTGGAAGCAGGCGATGGCTTCTTCGTGATTGTAGCCGTAAGTCCAGATCAGACCGCGGTCGAACCAGAGCTGTGCCTCAGTTGATGCTGTGGTTACAGGGCAGGAGTAGCTGCCGAGATCGTAATCGTAGGTCATGAAAAAACCTCCCCAATTACTTGGAGAGGTTATGGGTGCAGACAAAGGCGGGCAAGGCGGTTATTCGGCTGGCAACCGCGCCTCAGCTTTCGCCATCTGCAGCATCAGCAGGAAAGCGGTGCAGGCCATGATCAGCAGACCCGCTGCCAGCGGCACCAGCGAGCCGTCAAACAACAAGCCCACGGGGGCAGCAATAGCGGCGGCCAGTACGGTCGAGATCGCGCCGATTACCGAGGCCGCCATGCCGGCAATATGGCCCATCGGTTCCATAGCCATGGCGTTGAGGTTGCCGACAGTGGTGCCAACCATGAAGAAGACGCTGGCCTGCCAGGCGACAAACAGCCCGAACATCCACGGATCCGGCAGGCTCCAGCTACTGATCAGCAGCACACCGCCGGTGATCACGATCTGCGCCGCAAGCGATACGGTAACGATGCGGCGCATACCGATCCGGACCACGATAGCGGCGTTCAGCAGGCTGGCAGTGCCCGAGATCAGTGCCACCAGTCCGAACCAGAGAGGGAAGCTCTCGGCACGGCCAAAGATGATGTCATAGACCGGCTGGACCATGGTCAGCATGGTGAAAAGCATGCCGAGGCAGAGGGTTTGGACAAAGATTGACAGGCGCACCGTGGGGTGGGCCATCATCTCCTTGACGGCGGCTATCAGTAGCGGTGCACGGAAGGCTCGGCGGTGTTCCGTTGCCAGTGTTTCCGGCAGGCGGAAGCTGGTCCACAAGACAATAACCGTGGCAAACAGGGCAAAAGACAGGAAAATGGCGCGCCAGCTTGAAATCGCAATGATGCCCGCGCCCATCAGCGGCGCAATAGCCGGGACGATCATAAAGATCATCATGGCGATCGACATCAGCCGGGCCATTTCACGGCCCGAATAAAGATCGCGGACAACGGCAACTCCTACGATCCGCGGGCCTGCCGCACCGATACCCATAAGCACGCGTGAGATCAGCAGAACCTCCAGCGAAGGGGACAGCCAAGCTGTCAGGGCGGACACGATATAAAGGGCACAGCCCGCGGCGACCACCGGTTTGCGGCCGAAGGCATCCGACAGCGGGCCGGTAAAGAAGGTGCCGAGGCCCATGCCTAGCACAAAGGATGTCAGCACCAGCTGAGCCCGGTTGATGTTGTCCGGGCTGAGAGTCTGACCGATTTCCGGCAAGGCGGGCAGCATGGCGTCGATCGACAGGGCAATGGTGGCAAACATCATTGCGATCAGCGCAATAAACTCAGCCTTGGCCATGCCATGGGCGGGGGATTGTGACATCTGAAACCTCTAACAGCACTGCAGGCGGTCCCCCGGAAGCGGGGCCGGTCTGGGAGCCGTCCGCTTCCGCTATCACGAATCCGTCAACCGGACCAGCGCCCGGCTGCACAGAGCCCTGTGCATAGTTGCGATGCTAAGTAATTGGAGCGGCCCTATTCGCCCTCTGCGGTCTTCAACTGCTGCAGGATGTCTTCGATTACCTGCTTCCACAGTTCCGGCGGCTGGGCGCCCGGCACTGCATGCTGATTGGCAACGATGAAGGTCGGGACAGAGGTGACTCCCATCTTTCGGGAGTGAGCGTCGCGGTCGCGGATGGTTTCGACGTCGCTGTCGCCGTCCAACAGGCGCGCTGTGGCGTCTGCGTCCAGACCCGCTTCCTTGGCAAGCTCCGTCAGAACGGCATGGTCGCCGATGTCCTTGGCGTCTACAAAATAGGCTTGGAACAGGGCGTCTACGACTTCGGTCTGCTTGCCTTCGATCCCGGCCCAATGGATCAGCCGGTGCGCATCCAGCGTGTTGGGGGTGCGCTTCATGGCTTCGAAATTGATCGTCAACCCTGCCTTTTCAGCATTTTCGACCACGGGCGCGTAAGCCTTGACCGCGCCCTCCTTGCCGCCAAACTTGCGTTCGAGATACTCACGCCGGACCATGCCTTCGCGGGGCATGTCAGGGTTCAGCTGGAAGGGGTGCCATTCGATGGCAAAGGGATGGTCCGGAACCTCTGCCAGCGCTTTGTCCAGATGGGTCTTGCCGATATAGCACCAGGGGCAGATCGGGTCCGACAGGATGTCGAGCTTGACGGTGGTC
>JBFOLS010000160.1:0-2228 GCA_040830225.1 Leisingera sp. | reverse complement strand
GCGCGGCTGAGTTCGCCCAGGATCGAGAAGATGCCGCCGGCGCGGTGGACGTCTTCCATATGCACGTTCGCCGTGTTCGGCGCGACCTTGCACAGGCAAGGCACCTTGCGGCTCAGCGCGTCCATGTGGGACATGTTAAAGTCCACCTCGCCCTCGTTGGCGATGGCCAGCAGGTGCAGCACGGTGTTGGTGGAGCCACCCATGGCGATGTCCAGGCTCATCGCGTTCTGGAAGGCGTCAAAGGTCGCGATCTCACGCGGCAGCAGGCCTTTTTCCTCGTCTGCATAGTGGCGCTTGGTGATCTCGACGATCTTGCGCCCGGCCTCAAGGAACAGGTTCTTGCGGTCTGCATGGGTCGCCAGGGTAGAGCCATTGCCCGGCAGCGCCAGGCCCAGGGCTTCGGCCAGGCAATTCATCGAGTTGGCGGTGAACATGCCCGAGCACGACCCGCAGGTCGGGCAGGCGTTTTCTTCGATGTGCTGGACTTGCTCATCAGTGAAATCGTCATTTGCGGCGGCGACCATGGCGTCCACCAGGTCGATCTTCTTCATGTCCAGATCGGCAATGTCGATCTTGCCCGCTTCCATAGGGCCGCCGGAGACGAAGATTGCCGGGATGTTGAGGCGCATCGCGGCCATCAGCATGCCCGGAGTGATCTTGTCGCAGTTGGAGATGCAGACCATGGCGTCGGCGCAATGGGCGTTGACCATATATTCGACGCTGTCGGCGATCACTTCGCGCGAGGGCAGCGAGTAGAGCATGCCGTCATGGCCCATGGCGATGCCGTCATCCACCGCGATGGTGTTGAATTCCTTGGCGACGCCGCCGGCCGCTTCGACCTCGCGGGCGACCATCTGGCCCAGGTCCTTGAGGTGCACGTGGCCGGGTACGAACTGGGTGAAGGAGTTGACGATGGCGATGATCGGCTTGCCGAAATCATCATCTTTCATGCCGGTTGCGCGCCACAGTCCGCGCGCGCCCGCCATATTGCGGCCATGGGTGGAGGTTCTGGATCGGTACATCGGCATCTGAGCGCTTCCCTTTGAATTTGGCCCTAGGGACACGATTTGCGCCATAAAGGCAACCTGCCGGGGCGTGGTTCGGTAACTTTGGCGCAGTTTGCGCCGGATTTTGAAGGCGGTTTTTTGTTTTGCGGCGGTCTTTCAGGCGCGGGCCGGAGCGGCAGCGGGGGCCTTCAGCCAGTGATTCACCGCCAGCCCCAGCACCAGCGCCCAGAACGGCGCGCCGATTCCAAAGAAGGTGATGCCGGAGACCGTGGTCATGAAGGTGATCAATGCGGCCTCACGCTCTTGCGGATCTGACAGCGCGGCGGAAAGACTGTTGCCGATGGTTGCCAGCAGAGCGAGCCCCGCAACGGTGGCGACCAGCGCTTTAGGCGCAATCAGAAACAGGCTGATCACGGTGGCACCGCCAAGCCCAACCAGGATGTAAACCAGTCCGGTCATTACGCCGGCCAGATAACGGGTATCGGGATTCTCGTCCGCCTCAGGACCTGCGCAGATGGCGGCGGTAATGGCTGCGAGATTGAAGGCAAAGCCGCCAAAAGGGGCCAGGATCAGCGAGGCGATTCCGGTGACAGTCAGGCTGGCAGAGACCGGAGGTTCATAGCCGCAGGCTTTCAGCGCCACCACGCCCGGCATGTTCTGCGAGGACATAGTGACGATATAGAGCGGCAGTCCGATGCCGATCAGTACCGGCAGCGAGAAAGCGGGCATCACGAATTCGGGTGCTGCCAGGGTCAGGTCCAGCGCCGCAAGACTGCCAAAGGCGCCGGTGCCTGCGCACCAGGCGACGCCCGCCGCGAGCACAGCGGGAATGGTGTAGCGGGGAAACAGCTTGCGCCCTGCAAGAAAGGTGAGGCCCATAACCGCGACCAGTGCGGTGTCAGTTTGCAGCGAGGTAAAGGCGGAAAGGCCGAATTGGAACAGAATGCCAGCCAGCATTGCACTGGCCAGGCTGTCGGGGATCAGCCGCGACAAGGCGGCAAACCAGCCGGTGACGCCGGTGAGGGTCAGCAGCACAGCACAAAGCAGGAAAGCACCCACGGCTTCAGCCAGCGGCACACTGTTGAGGCTGACCGCGAGCAGCGCGGCGCCTGGGGTCGACCAGGCGGTCAGGATCGGCATCCGGTACATCAATGACAGGATCAGGCAGGTGAACCCCATGCCAAGCCCCAGCACCAGCATCCAGCTGTTGGCCTGGGACTG
>JBFOLS010000159.1:0-3281 GCA_040830225.1 Leisingera sp. | reverse complement strand
GTCCACGTCATCGCCGATCAGATTCTCCATCACCACATCCGAATGGCGCTGGCCGTCGCCCAAGGGCCAGCCTGCCACGGCGCGGATGTGCTGTTCGAACTGATCCACGGTGCAGCCGTTCTGGGTCCAGTGGCCGGAGTTGTGCACCCGCGGGGCGATCTCGTTGACGATCAGGCCTTCGGGCGTGACGAAGAGTTCGACACCCAGGACGCCGACATAATTGAGCGCATTCAGGATCTTGCCGGCCATCAGAACCGCATCCATGCGCTGGCCTGTGCTCAGGCGTGCAGGGATGGTGGTGGTGTGCAGGATGCCGTCGCGGTGGACGTTCTCGCCGGGGTCGAAGCAGGCGATCTCGCCGGTGGTGCCGCGGGCGGCAATCACCGAGACCTCGTGGCTGAAGTTCACGAAGCCTTCGAGGATCGAGGGCGCGCCTGCCATTGCGGCGAGCGCTTCACCGGCGTCTTCAGGTGCCTTGATGCGGGCCTGGCCCTTGCCGTCATAGCCGAAGCGGCGGGTTTTCAGGATCGAGGGGGCGCCGATCTCTGCCAGGGCGGCATCCAGGCTGGCCTGGTCGGTGATGTCGGCAAAAGGCGCGGTTTGCAGGCCGAGGTCCTGCAGGAAGGTCTTTTCCGTCAGCCGGTCCTGGCTGATCCGCAGCGCTTCGCGGCCCGGGCGGATCGGCTTTTGCGATTCCAGCAGGTCCAGCGCGGAAGTCGGGATGTTCTCGAACTCATAGGTGATCACATCGACGGAGGCCGCAAAGGCGGCCAGCGCCTCGGCATTTTCATAGCCTGCGGTGGTCACCTTGTCGGCGACATGGCCTGCGGGCGGGTTGGCGCCGGGCTCAAAGATGTGGGTCTTGAAGCCAAGGCGGGAGGCTGCGACCGAGAGCATCCGGCCGAGCTGGCCGCCGCCGAGGATGCCGATGATGGAGCCGGGCGCGAGGGTGTCAGTCATCGGAAGGCTCCTCAGGGATGGAGGCGGAAAGGGCCTCGCGCCAGGCGTCGAGGCGCTCGGCCAGGGCGGGATCCTGCAGCGCCAGGATGCCGGCGGCCATCAGGCCTGCGTTGGCGGCTCCGGCGGCACCGATGGCCATGGTGGCGACCGGGAAACCCTTGGGCATCTGCACGATGGAGTAGAGCGAGTCGACACCGGACAGCGCCCGGGTCTGGACCGGCACGCCAACCACCGGCACGCGGGTCTTGGAAGCAACCATGCCGGGCAGGTGGGCGGCGCCGCCGGCGCCTGCGATGATCACCTGCAGGCCGCGGTCCGCCGCGGATTTGCCGTAGCTCCACAGCCGGTCCGGGGTGCGGTGGGCGGAGACGATCTTGGCCTCGTATTCTACGCCCAGTTCATCCAGGATATTGGCGGCTTCTTTCATGGTGGGCCAGTCGGATTGGCTGCCCATGATGATGCCTACTTTGATGTCGGCCATGGCTGGTGGCTCCTGTCGCGGCTTGTGGAGCGCGCACTATAGGGAAACTGGCCAACGGCGCAATGCGGCTGGGGACGGATTCCACGGGTTTTGAAGCCTATTTTGCACGCATTGGCGCTTTGACGCAGGTGCAAGAGAAGGAGGCGGTCCCGCCCGCGCGGGATACAGCAAACCTGCACCGCCTTGCGGTTGGGCGCGGGAGCGGAACGCTGGGCTTGTGCATCTCCGCGATCCGGATCAGGGTGGCGCACTGATAAGGAGAACAGGATGCTGGAACTGCGCCCGAATTGCGAGCTTTGCGACAAGGATCTGCCGCCGGATTCAGCAGATGCGCGGATCTGCAGCTATGAGTGCACCTATTGCGCCGAATGCGTGGAGACGGTGCTGCACGATGTCTGCCCCACCTGCGGCGGCGGCTTTGCGCCCCGGCCGATACGGCCCAAGAGGGCGTGGCGGGAAGAGCTGAAGCTGGGGCTGGGCAACCATCCGGCCAGCACCAAGAGGGTGCATTCCAAGTTCAGCCGCGAGGATATCGGCGCCCATGTGGCGCGGATCCGGCATCTGAAGCCGGAAGAGAGGTAAGGGGAGCCGCCCAGGCAAGCGGCTCCGCTCACGGCTGTGATCAATCCCGCTGCTGCGGAAGGATCAGGTTCAGCAGCAGGCCGGCCACGCCGGACAGGCCGATGCCTGCCAGGGTGAAGCCTTCGCCGAATTGCAGCGTCAGACCGCCGAGGCCGATGATCAGCACGGTGGAGATGATCACCATGTTGCGGGCTTCCGAGAGGCTCTCGCCCAGTTTGGCCAGCACCGACAGGCCGACGACAGTGACCATGCCGAACAGCAGGATCATGATACCGCCCATCACCGGCATCGGGATGGTGGAGAGCGCGCCGGAAAGCTTGCCCACGAAGGAGAGCGCGATGGCAAACAGAGCGGCCCAGGTCATGATTGCCGGGTTGAAGGCGCGGGTCAGGGTGACGGCGCCTGTCACCTCCGAATAGGTGGTGTTGGGCGGACCGCCCAGAATACCTGCGGCGGCGGTGGCCAGGCCGTCGCCCAGCATGGTGTTTTGGATGCCGGGTTTATCCATGTAGTCGCGCTTGGTCACGTTGGAGATCGCCAGGATGTCGCCGAAGTGTTCGATCGCGGGGGCGATGGCCACCGGCAGGATGAACAGGATGGCGGCGAGGTTGAACTCGGGCGCGACAAAGCCTGGGACCTTGAACCAGGGGGCGCCGGCGACGGCGGCGGTGCTGACCAGGCTGTCGCCGGTGACGGTGCCGAGGATCAGGGCGGCAACGTAGCCTGCGGTGACGCCGGCCAGAATCGGCACGATGCGCATGATGCCGCGGCCGAGGATCGCGGTCAGCATGGTGGTGCCCAGCGAGATGGCGGCCAGCAGCAGCGCGGTGTTGCGCGGCATCACTTGGGTGTCGCCTGCCAGGCCGGTGGCCATGTTGACCGCCACCGGCGCCAGCGACAGGCCGATCACCATGATCACCGGGCCGACCACCACGGGCGGCAGCAGCCGGTGCAGGAAGCCTGCACCAAAGGCGCGGATGGCAAAGCTGAGTGCAACATAGAGCAGGCCCGCAGCGGCAAGGCCGCCGGTGGTGGCCGCCATGCCCCAGGTCTGCACGCCGTAGATGATCGGCGCGATGAAGGCAAAGGAGGACGCCAGGAACACCGGCACCTGGCCGCGGGTCACGATCTGGAAGATCAGGGTGCCAAAGCCGGCTGTGAACAGCGCAACGCTGGGATCAAGGCCGGTCAGCAGCGGCACCAGCACCAGCGCGCCGAAGGCGACAAACAGCATCTGGGCTCCGGCCAGCGCCTGTTT
>JBFOLS010000158.1:0-2344 GCA_040830225.1 Leisingera sp. | reverse complement strand
TTCCCAGTGACTGCACAAACCGATAGATCAAGACCAAAGCCCATCTCCTCCAGCAGGGCCAGCTCCCAGCGCATATAGGCAAGCGGCCAGAGCTCTTCGTTTTCCAGCAAATCCAGCAGTTGCTCGCTGCGGGTATACAGAGCCGGATGCGGTTCACGCTCCGGCAGGCAGAAAGACAAAAGCGCGGTCACCGCATTCAGCCCCGCGAGCGCCAGCCGCCCCGACAGGGCAGCAGCGGCCCGGCTGCGCAGCGGTTCTGCGTGATAGCTGCCCAGATGATCCTCCAGCCGCGCCCGCCATGTCAGGTCCAGTTGGGCGCCCGGCTGAAGGACCGGCGCCATTTTCCGGCCTGCACCGCCCCTGACAACGCCTGCGTGCCGGCCATGCTCTTCAGTAAAGACATCAATGATGGCCGAGCTTTCGCCATGGCGGCGCATGGAGAGAAGAATGCCATGATCCCGCCATTCCATACCTGTTCCCCTCAGTCATCCGGCCATCGCGCAGACTTCATGAAAGAGGTAGCATCTCGCTTCCTGTACTGAAAGGATGGGGAAAAGTATTTCACAAAGGCTTGCCATGGCATTTCTCAAGAAAATTCTGGGCTGGTTCTTCAAGGGCCTTGCCGTTCTCGCAGTTCTCGTCGCCATTCTGTTTGCAAGTCTCTTTTACCTGAGCAGGCAGGAACGGGCTCTTGCCAAAGACTTCATTCAGTTGCTTGGTCAAAGGCAATTTACACAAGCCCACGCCATGTTTGCGAAAGAAGCACAGCAAGCTTACCCCCTGGGCCAATTGAAAGCCGAATTCGCAAATGCCCAGCCTTATACCGGGAGCTGGTTCAACAATATTCAAATTGCCAACGGCCTGACGACCATCACCGGTGAAATGACTACGGACAATGACTGCAAGAGCACTGTCGAGTTTGTTTTCCGGGACGAGTTGATTTCGGGCTTTCGCGTTGCGAACCTCTGCGAGACCGGCGAACAGTCCACCTGATTGATCAGCGGCAGAGGTCTGGGCCTGCGGCCCAGTGCGGCACTGGCAGGCGCTCAGTCGGACAGACCGGGTTCATCCAGCAGATGGCGCCCCTGCCGGTCCTCGACCTCAATCACCCAAAGGTCCGGATCGAACTCGCCCTGCCGGCGGATAGACGCATCCACGTCCTGCTCTGAACCGGCGGCCAGTACATCCCATTTGCGGTCGCCTGACATCAGGTCGTAGGTGCGGTGATAGGCATGTGCCTGCCCGTCCAGCGTGTTCAGTTTGATCAGCACCGCCCCGGCGGTGTCATCACCATGTGACGTCACAAATGCCGGGATATCCATCAGCCGCAGCCGGGCCAGATAGGCCTGCACCCAGAATTCGGCTGTGAGACGGGTCATGTGTTGCCGTCTTTAAAGTCGAGGCCCATTTCAGAATACCGCTCGGCCTCTTCCAGCCAGTTGGGGCGCACCTTCACCTGCAGGAACAGATGCACCTTGCGCCCCAGGAACTCTTCCAGCTCCGCGCGGGCGGCCTGGCTGACCGCCTTGATGGTCTCACCGCGCTTGCCCAGCACGATGCCCTTGTGGCCGTCGCGCATCACATAGATCAGCTGATCCACCCGGGCGGAGCCATCTTTGCGCTCTTCCCACTTTTCCGTTTCGACGGTCAGCTGGTAGGGCAGTTCCTGATGCAGGCGCAGGGTCAGCTTCTCGCGGGTCATCTCAGCCGCGATCATCCGCATCGGCAGATCGGCAATCTGGTCTTCGGGGTAGAGCCAAGGGCTTTCCGGCAGCTTGCCTGCCAGCCACTGGCGCAGGTCATCGACGCCGTGGCCGCGTTCTGCCGAAATCATGAAGGTTTCGGCAAAGTTGAAGCGGCTGTTCAGGTCCTGGGTGAGACCCAGAAGCTTCTCGGACGGCACCTTGTCGATCTTGTTGATTGCCAGCGCCACAGTACGGCCCTGGCCGATTTCCTCAAGCCCTTCCAGAATGGTTTCGACGCCCTCGGTGATGCCGCGGTGCGCTTCGACCATCAAGACAACCACATCAGCGTCTGCAGCCCCGCCCCAGGCGGCAGCGACCATCGCCCGGTCCAGACGGCGGCGCGGGCGGAACAAGCCGGGGGTGTCAACAAAGACGATCTGCGCATCGCCCTCCATCGCCACGCCGCGGATGCGGGCGCGGGTGGTCTGCACCTTGTGGGTCACGATCGAGACCTTCGCCCCGACCATACGGTTCAGAAGGGTCGACTTGCCCGCATTGGGCTCTCCGATCAGGGCAACGAATCCGGCGCGTGTGGTCATGGGTACTGGTCCTGTTTGCAGAGCAGACCCCCTACAGGATTTTACCCACAGGGGCCAGAG
>JBFOLS010000157.1:0-3834 GCA_040830225.1 Leisingera sp. | reverse complement strand
GGGTATCGGTGCTTTTGACGCGGGTGCCCCCGCCTATGGCGCCCTGGCGCAGGGCAAGCTGGACCTAGCAACCAACGGCACCGATCTGGAGGGGTTCGATATCTGTGCCCTGGTTCCGATCGTCGAGGGCGCCGGCGGTGTTATCACCAGCTGGTCCGGCCAGGAGCTGACGCTGAAATCTGCCGGAGGGATCATTGCGACTGCATCTCCGGCCCTTCACGAAGAAGCCCTGGATCTGATTGCCGGTGTCTGGAGCCCAGGGCCGTAGGCAGTCAGCTAACCCTTCCTGTTGCGTGCTGCTGCGCTGCCGGCGCAGAGCTCCAGCATCCGCCGGAACTTGGGGCATTCCAGATGGCTGGGCGCCGGGCAGTCCGCCACATGGCGCAGCGCGTCGCGCAGGGTGCTGAGCTCGCGGATCTGTGCTTCCAGCGCATCGGCGCGGGCATGCAGCTGGTCCCGCGGCAGATTGGGGCGGCCGTCCTTGCCGAACATGCCGGCGATTTCCTGCAGCGAGAAGCCGGCGGCCTTGCCCATAGTGATCAGCGCCAGCTGCAGCAGGGTTTGCGGTCCGAACTGCCGTCTCAGCCCCTTGCGGCCGATCGAGGTGATCAGCCCCTGTTCCTCGTAGTAGCGCAGCGCCGAGGCGGCCACGCCTGCACGCTCCGCCACCTCTGCGATATCCAGTGTTTTCATCTCCAACCTCAAGCCAGCTTCAACCTGCAGATTTGCACTCCGGTGCTGCAGGGACAAGCCGGTTCCTTGCCGGACCCGTACCGGAGAGCCCGCCTTGACTTAAAGCCAGGTTGAATTCGTAAGCCATGACGCGACTCACTTTCTGAGTCCGCAAAGGCAAGGAGCCCGGCATGAATGGCATCTTTTTCGACGCGGTCCTGATTGGCACCGGCGCGACGGTTTTCATGGATCTGGCAGCGCTGGCGCAAAGGCGCCTGTTCTCCATCCAGCCCCTCAACTACGCTCTGGTGGGCCGCTGGCTGGGCCACGCCGCCAGGGGACGATTCATTCACCGTCCGATCACCGCCAGCGCGCCGGTGCCCGGCGAGCGGCTGCTGGGCTGGAGCGCCCACTATGGGACCGGTATTCTGTTTGCAGCCCTATTTCTGGCAGCTGCCGGAGAGGCCTGGCTGGCTGCCCCCAGCCTCTGGCCGGCCCTGGTGTTTGGAGCTGTGACCCTCTGTGTCCCCTTCCTGATCCTGCAGCCCGGCATGGGGGCCGGTGTGGCCGCGCGCTGTACCCCGGCGCCGAACACTGCCCGGCTCAGAAGCCTCAGCGCGCATCTCATGTTCGGCGCCGGGCTTTGGCTAGCTGCGCGGTGCAGTCTATGGCTTTAGCAGCAGCCCGCGGTATCAGCAGCCCGGAAGGGGCCGGGCATCAACAGACTCTGCCGCCAAACAAGGGAAGGAAGTTGCCGATGCGGCTGGAAGGTGTATGTGTCCGAAGCCGGGCGGGGGATAGGCCCGGATAAATTGTGCAGACAAGGAACATTGATATGAAAATCACTTTTCCCGCGGCCATTGCCGCATTGCTGACCCTGGCAGCCTGCGGCGAAACCGCATCCGTCGAAAACCCGAATTACTTCTCGTTCCGCATGAATGACGAAGTTCTGACGGGCAAGTTCAACCCTCAAGGCTTTAAGGCCGGCCAGGTCCAGTTCTATGCCAAGCAGAATTGCCGGGGCAAGAAACTGGCCAGCTACAAAGAGCTGGAGACCTTGGAAAACGGGCTGATCCCCTTTGTGGCAACCTGCAAGGGTGGTCTGGCCTATGATGGCCACGTGTCGGTCGAGCGGATGGAGAACGGCGAGGTACTGGCCGAAGGCACACTGTCCAAAGGCGGCAGCATCTTCTTCTCGCAAAAGACCTACTGATCCGGCAGCCGTCTGTGCCCGGCCGGGGCAAAGCTGTACCGAAAACAGAAAAGCCCCGCGCGAGCGGGGCTTTTTGAGTTCCGGGTCCAGGGAGCCTTAGCCGCCGTTGGAATAAAGGCTCTCGTAAATCGGGATCAGCGTCTTGTCTTCGAACAGCGAGGACACGCTGGTGCCATGCCAGATGTTCAGGATCGCCTGCGTGAACAAGGGGGCGGTCGGCACGATGCGGATATTGGGGGCCGCGGCAACCGCCTCGGTCGGCTGGATCGAGTCGGTCAGCACCAGCGATTTCATCACCGAGTTGGTGACACGCTCGACGGCAGGGCCGCTCATCACGCCGTGGGTGATATAGGCGTGCACTTCCTTGGCGCCGTTGTCCAGCAGCACCTGGGCCGCCTTGCACAGGGTGCCGGCGGTGTCGCACATGTCATCAACGATCAGGCAGATCTTGTCTTTCACATCGCCGATCACGGTCATCTCGGCCACTTCGCCCGGCTTCTCGCGGCGCTTGTCGACGATCGACAGCGGCGCGTTGATGCGCTTTGCCAGCTCGCGGGCGCGGGCCACGCCGCCGACGTCGGGGGAGACAACCATCAGCTCGTCCATCCGGTCCTTGAACTGGTCCTTCACGTCCAGTGCAAAGATCGGCGAGGCGTAAAGGTTGTCCACTGGAATGTCGAAGAAGCCCTGGATCTGGGCGGCGTGCAGGTCCATGGTCAGCACCCGCTCGATGCCCGCGCCGGTCAGCATGTTGGCCACCAGTTTTGCGGAAATCGGGGTGCGCGCCTTGGTGCGGCGGTCCTGGCGGGGATAGCCGAAGTAGGGGGTTACCGCAGTGGTTCGCTTGGGCGAGGGGCGGCGCAGCGCATCGGGAATGATCAGCAGTTCCATCAGGTTGTCATTGGCCGGATTCGAGGTCGGCTGGATGATGAACATGTCCTCGCCGCGGACGTTTTCATAGACTTCGACGAAGATCTCGCCGTCGTTGAACCGCTCGACGCGGGCATCCACCAGCCCCTGGTCGACACCGCGGTGCATGCTCATCCGGCGGGTGATGGCTTGGGCAAGAGGAAGGTTGGCGTTCCCAGCAATCAGCTTGGGTTCGTTCAAGGTCGGCATTGGCTGTTATCCCCAGGCAGCAATGGCAATGTGTCAGATTCGTGATATTGAACCCCGCTTATCATGCACTTACCCTCTCGCATAGTTCTAAGCGGGAGATACAGCCTATGGCAGTAGTGGATTTCTATTTCTCAACCCTGTCGCCTTTTACCTATCTGGCAGGCACCCGGCTCTGGGAGATTGCGGAACGCCGCGGCGCGGCGGTCAATTGCAAGCCGCTGGACATTCTGGCGCTGTTTGCCCGCACCGGCGGCACGCCGCCGGGCCAGCGCCACACTTCGCGGCAGGAATACCGGCTGATCGAACTGGAGCGGCAGGCGGCAAAGCTGGATATGCCCATCAACCTGAAACCCGCCTATTGGCCTGCCAATGCAGCGCCGTCCTCCTACGCCATCATTGCGGCGCAAAAGGCGGGCGGCGGCGATATGGGCCGGCTGGTGCACTCCATCCTGCGCGCCTGCTGGGCGGAAGAAAAGAACATCGCCGAGGATGAGGTGATCCGCGCCTGCCTCGAGGGCGCCGGCTTCGACCCCGCGCTGGCCGACAGCGGTCTCCTGGCCGGCGCCGAGACCTATGCGCAAAACCTCGAGGATGCAGTCAGCGCCGGTGTGTTCGGGGCGCCGTTCTGGGTGACCGCGGACGGGGCCCGGTTCTGGGGCCAGGACCGGCTTGACGATCTGGACGCGCATCTGGCGGGGCAGACGGGGTGAGCGCCCCGCAGGAGGTCTTTTCCCGCCGTTTCGGCCGAGGTCCCCGGCACGTTCTGGCGGTGCATTGCTCGCTGGCCCATTCCGGCGCCTGGCGCGGCTTGGCGGAGGTGATGGCAGAAG
>JBFOLS010000156.1:0-4194 GCA_040830225.1 Leisingera sp. | reverse complement strand
GTGGCGCTGGTCGTCAATGCTACGGATGCGGAACTGGATGCCATCACCGGCGCTGTGCCGCTCGACATGCTGCAGCTTCACGGCAAGGAAAGCCCCGAACGCGTGGCCGAAGTGCGCGCGCGCTACGGCCTGCCGGTGATGAAGGCGGTCGGCATCGCCGATGCTTCGGACCTGCCGCAGATTGCGCTGTACGAGCAGGTGGCCGACCAGCTGCTGATTGATGCCAAACCGCCCAAGGAGGCAGAACTGCCCGGCGGCAACGGCCTGGCCTTCGACTGGCGGCTGCTGGCCGGCCGCAAATATTGGCAGAAACCCTGGATGCTGGCCGGCGGGCTGACACCGGACAACGTGGCTGAGGCGATCCGCATGACCGGTGCCCGCCAGGTGGATGTCTCCTCGGGCGTGGAAAGCGCACCGGGAGTGAAGGACACAGCCTTGATCGAAAGCTTCACCAAGGCAGCCCTGGCGGCCCGCGGCTGAGGGCCCCGGGCAAGCCTCGCAACACTGCGTGCGTTTCAGATGAGGTCCTTGAGTATTTTTGGAAAGATGAAAGAGAACTGCTTTTTCATCTGTCTCGAAATATTCACTCACCGGCAGGCCGGCTAGGCCAAAAGCCCGCAGTGTTGCGCAAGCAGCGCGCGCTGTACTCACGCCAAGTTAGCTCCAGCCTGCCAAAATCCCTTCGATCGCGATTGCCGCCGGGCCTGACCCCCCCCCGGCACTTTTGGAACCGGGCCCCGTTGAAGGGGACGTGCAGAGACAACGTTCAGCACGCAGGCGGATACGCCTGCCCATCTCCGCTTGTTGGCGGCGCCGCCACCGTTACCTTCCTGACACCCAGGACCGGCAGCAGAGAGCTAGAAACGGCAAGACCGGACGGGCAGAGACCCAAGCCGGCCGCAGCTGCTTGTGCCATGCCCCCTTTACCAAGGCACCGCCGCGCTATAGTCATGGCGGGCGCTGCTTGAGTGAGGGAAGAACCATGGCCGACGATCTTTTCAACAGCTTCATGAACGGTCCGGATGAACGGGGCCGCTTTGGTATCTTTGGCGGGCGTTTCGTCTCGGAAACCCTGATGCCGCTGATCCTGAGCCTTGAGGAAGAATACAACAAAGCCAAGGACGACCCCTCCTTCTGGGCCGAGATGGACGATTTGTGGAAACACTATGTCGGACGCCCCAGCCCGCTCTATCACGCCGAGCGCCTCAGCGCCGAACTGGGCGGCGCCAAGATCTATATGAAGCGCGACGAGCTCAATCACACCGGCGCGCATAAGGTGAACAATGTGCTGGGCCAGATCCTGCTGGCCCGCCGCATGGGCAAGACCCGGATCATTGCCGAAACCGGTGCCGGCCAGCACGGCGTTGCCACCGCCACCGTCTGCGCCAAGTTCGGCCTCAAATGCATCGTTTACATGGGCGCCCATGACGTGCAGCGCCAGGCGCCGAACGTCTTCCGCATGCGGCTTCTGGGCGCCGAAGTCATTCCCGTCACCTCGGGCCGCGGCACTCTGAAGGATGCGATGAACGACGCGCTGCGCGATTGGGTGACCAATGTGCGCGACACCTTCTACTGCATCGGCACCGCGGCCGGCCCGCACCCCTATCCGGCGATGGTCCGCGATTTCCAGTCGATCATCGGCAAGGAAGTCCGCTGGCAGCTGGCCGAACAGGAAGGCGAAGGCCGCCTGCCGGATACCGTGATTGCCGCGATCGGCGGCGGTTCCAACGCCATCGGCCTGTTCTACCCGTTCCTGGATGACACCTCGGTCAAGATCATCGGCGTCGAGGCCGGCGGCAAGGGTGTTGACGACCGGATGCAGCACTGCGCCTCCCTCACCGGCGGCCGCCCCGGCGTGCTGCACGGCAACCGCACCTATCTGCTGCAGGACGAAGACGGCCAGATCCAGGAAGGGTTTTCGATCTCCGCTGGGCTTGATTATCCCGGCATCGGCCCCGAGCATTCCTGGCTGCATGAAACGGGACGCGCCGAATACGTCTCGATCACCGACAAAGAGGCGCTGGAAGCCTTCCAGCTCAGCTGCCGGACCGAGGGCATCATTCCGGCTCTGGAACCTTCCCATGCGCTGGCGCATGTGGCCAAAATCGCCCCCGGTCTGCCCAAGGACCACATCATCGTCATGAACATGTGCGGCCGCGGCGACAAGGACGTGTTCACCGTTGCCAAGCACCTGGGCTTTGACATGTCCGACACCGAAGAAGGCCGCACCTTCGAGGAATAAGCGGGCAAGGAAGAACCGGACGCGGCCAACCGGCCGTCCGGTTTTTGAAATATCTGCAAAGAACGGCGCCCGGGGAACGCGGCGCCGTTTTCTGTTTCCGCGGTGCTGCTTACAGATTGTTGCGCAGGTGCACTAAATTGTTGCGTACACGCATCACGTGCGGTTGGCGGTAACACAAGCGCGTTGAGCGGAATCAGCGAAATCGCCTAAACCCCGCTTCACCGATTACGACGGACCGGATCCTAGCGGGCAGAGCTGATCTCTATCCCGGTGCGGGCGGCGCTGCCAGCCCCGTATGCCAGGGCCGGAAACCGGAGTTCGGCCTGCTTTGTAGCTCAGTTGGATAGAGCAACAGGTTTTGGTCCTGTCAGCGGAGGTTCGATCCCTCCCCAAGCACGCAAATGTAGCTCATTCGGGTAGAGCAATCGACTGCGAATCGATCTGTAGCGGGTTCGAATCCCGCCATTTGAAAACGGTAAGGTGGCGACACTGTGCGGGTTCGAGTCCCGCCATCCTCAGGGATGTAAACTTCACCGGGGTCCGGGGTCTTCCAGCGGGAAGGTCCTGGCGCCTGCGCCGGGGAGCGATCCGCGGCGGGGCAGGGGCCTTGCTGCTCTGGCCTTGAGCCGGAGAGCGGATGACGGACTGCGCCGTCCCGCAGCCCGCCAAGGGGGAACCCGTTCCCCTGCGGTGCGCTGCCGGACCGCGCGCCCTCTCGCCGCCTCTCCCGAGCAAGACCATGGCGCGGCGGGTTCCCGGACTTCCTTCCCCTTACGCAAAGGGGCACGCACCTGTCAGCCAGCCGGGCTGCAACCCATTGAAAACATGAAAAGGAGGCCGCGCTTGCGACGGCATTAGAGCGATTTGAAAAGGAGCTGTAACAATGAATATTCTGACCAAAACCATTGACCGGATCACCGGCCATCAGCGGCTGACGCTGACTGAAACCCAGCGGGCACTGCTGCTGCACAAGGGCCGGTTCAACGCAATCCTCACCCCCGGTGAACACCGGATCCCGCGCACAGATGTGGTGATGGAGCGGCACAATCTGGACCAGCTCGTTTTCACATCGGACTTCGAGGACGCCTTGCAGCGGACCCGGCCGGAACTGGCAGACCGGCACCTGACCCGGTTCCGGGCCGGCCCGGACGAGATGCTGGTGATCCTGCGGGACGGGCGGCCGTTCCGGGTGCTGGGGCCCGAAGGGCTGCTGACCGTCTGGACCGAGGCAGGGCCTTGGGAGGCGGAACCCCATCGGCTGACCGAAACGCTTGAGGTGCCGCCCAAGGTTGCCAAACGGCTGGCCAAGCCGGGTCTCAATACTCTGTTGATGCAGGTTGAGGTGCCCGAAGGCCATACCGGCATCCTGACGGTCGAAGGCGTGTTCAAGGGGCAGCTTGCCCCCGGCGCGCACGCCTTCTGGCGGGCAGGATCCAGCATCGCCGTGAAGCAGGTCGACCTGCGGCAGCGGACCCATGAGGTCACCGGCCAGGAGATCCTGACCAAGGACCGGGTGACCATCCGGGTGAACCTCTCGGCAGACTTTAGGGTCACGGACCCGGTCAAGGCTGTCAGCACCGTGAAGGATTTTGAGGCAGCCCTGCACCGGGCGCTGCAGCTGGCCTTCCGGAAGACGCTGGGGGCGCTGACACTGGACCGGCTGCTGGCCGAGAAGGTGGCTGTCGACACCGGAGCTGCCGAGGCTGTCCGGGCGGAAATGGCCGGGATCGGCATCGAGGTCGGCGGGATCGCGTTGAAAGACGTGATCCTGCCCGGCGAGATGCGGGAGATCCTGACTGCGGTGGTTGCCGCTGAAAAGCAGGCTGAGGCCAATGTGATCCGGCGGCGGGAGGAAACCAACGCCACCCGGTCGCTTCTGAACACCGCCAAGGTGATGGCCGAAAACCCGGTCATGCTGCGGCTCAAGGAACTTGAAGCGCTGGAAAGCATTG
>JBFOLS010000155.1:0-2321 GCA_040830225.1 Leisingera sp. | reverse complement strand
GCGGGGACGGGGCATATCCTGCTGTTTGTGCATGGCTTCAACAATGACTTTGACGAGGCGCTGACAACGCTGGCAAATATTTGGCATTACGCCGGGCGCCGGTCGGTGCCGATGGCGTTCTCCTGGCCCGCGGGCAATTCCGGCCTGTTCAAGTATTTCCGCGACCGGGAAGCGGGGGATTTCTCGGTCTTTCACCTGAAAGAGACGCTGGATCTTCTGGCTTCGGTCCCGGAGGTGGAGGACATCGATATTGTTGCCCATTCCCGCGGCAGCGATCTGGCCACCACGGCGCTGCGCGAGCTGGTCATCCGCGAGCGGGGGCGGGGCCGGCAGCCGAAGCTGACCATGAAGACCGGCACCCTGATCCTGGCGGCGCCTGATCTCGATGTGGGGTTTGTGCGGCAGCGGCTGATGAGCGAGCGGGTCTTTGCGGCCTTCGAACAGGTCAACGTTTATATCAACCCCGAAGACCGGGCGCTGGCGATTGCCTCGATCCTGACCCAGGAGGCACGCTTCGGGCGGCTGGATGCCGGGGATTTTGCGCCGGGCGAACTGGCGTCTCTGAAGAAAGTCGGGCTGGTGCATTTCATCCGCGTCGAAGGGGGCGGCGGGGCCGGGCATTCCTATTTCCGCGACAATCCCGGCGCGATGTCGGATATTGCGCTGGCGCTGCGGACACGGGCGTTCCCGGGCGGCACCCTGCGGCCGCTGGAGTTGGATCACGACAATATCTGGACCTTGCATCCCGACTATCCGCTGGAGCGGTTGCCGGATCTGGATCTGGATTTCGTTCAGGACCGCCGTTGACGGCCCGCCGCAGACACGGAGAATTCACTGGCCTGATTCAGACAGGCGTTGTAGCTGGGCTTTCATGCGCCTTTTTTTACTCGTCAGCCTCACCATGATTGCCTTCGCTGCCAACTCGATCCTCGGCCGGGCGGCGATTGGCGGAGGGTATATGGATGCCACCGGCTTTGGGTTGTGGCGGCTGGCGTCCGGCGCGCTGATGCTGGCAGTCATGTGCCGGATACGGGGGCTGGAGACCTGGAGCCGCGACCGGCTGCTGCGGCGTTCCAGTCTTTGGGGCGGGGCGGCGCTGACGCTTTATATGGCAGGGTTTACCCTGGCCTATCAAGACCTTGATGCGGGGCTGGGCGCGCTGGTTCTGTTCGGAGTGGTGCAGATAACGATGTTCCTGTGGGGGACTTTGAAGGGCGCGCCGGTGACAGGCATGCAGGTGGCCGGGGCCCTGGTGGCATTCATGGGGCTGGCCTATGTGGTCTGGCCCGAAGAGGGCGCAGGTGTGCCGCTGGCCGCTTCGCTGCTGATGGCAGCGAGCGGGCTGGGCTGGGGGATATACAGCCTTCTGGGGCGGGGTGCGCGGGAGCCTTTGGTGTCCACGGCAGTGAATTTCGCCTGGTCTTCTCTGATGATGATTCCGGTGATGCTGCTGGCGGGAGGCGGCACAGTGGTGAGCGCTTACGGCGTGTTTCTGGCTGTGCTGTCTGGTGCGGTGACCTCCGGCCTGGGCTATGCGCTTTGGTACCGGGTGCTGCCGCAGCTGCTGCCTGCGGTTGCTGCAACGGTGCAGCTGAGCGTGCCGGTTATTGCCATTCTGGCGGGTGCCGCGCTGCTGGGCGAGGCTGTCGGCCTGCGGCTGGTCTTTGGCACCTTGGCGGTGCTGGGCGGGATTGCGCTGGTGGTTTTGCGTGCGCCTGCTGCCAAGGCTTCGCTGGCCGAGTGAAGGGCTTTTACCCTCCGCTAAATGCGCTTATCTGGGGCGCATGCGTACTGGTTTGATATCTGCTTTGATGACCGCGGGGGCGTTTCTGCCGCTGCCTGCTGCTGCCGATTGCGTGATCCTGCTGCATGGGCTCGCGCGCAGCGAGGCGTCCTTTGCGGTGATGGAAGAAGTCCTGCACTCCCGGAGCTATGACGTGGTGCGGCCGGGCTATCCTTCAACCGAGGAACCGGTGGAGGTGCTGGCGGAACAGGTTCTGCCTGCCGCCTTTGCCGCCTGCGGGCTGCAACAGACACATGTGGTCACTCATTCCATGGGCGGTATTCTGCTGCGCTACTGGTTGCAGGAGAGCAGGCCGCAAAGCCTGGGCCGGGTGGTGATGCTGGGGCCGCCGAACCAGGGCAGCGAACTGGTGGATGAGCTGGGGGACTGGGAGGTCTTCGGTTCGCTCAACGGGCCGGCCGGGCTGCAGCTGGGGACCGGTTCGGACAGCCTGCCGAAACATCTGCCGCAGGTGGAATTCGAGCTGGGGGTGATTGCCGGGAGCGAGACGCTGAACCCGGTGTTTTCCAACCTCATT
>JBFOLS010000154.1:0-4526 GCA_040830225.1 Leisingera sp. | reverse complement strand
GGCGGCCCGCTATGTGCTGGAAAACCCTGCGGATGTTGGGGTTTCCACCGTGCGCGAGATCGCCGAGGCGGCCAATGTGAAGCCCAATACCTTTGTCCGCATGGCGCGGCAGGTGGGCTTTGATGGCTACGAGGATTTCCGGGCTCCGTTCCGCGAAGCGATTCGCAAAGGCGGGGTATCCTTCCCGGAACGGGCGCGCTGGCTGCAGGACATTTCCAGGTCCGGCGAGCTGGGCGGGCTCTATGCCGATATGGCGGCCGCTGCGATTCGCAACATCGAGGAGACCTTTGCGGGTATCGACGCCAATGGGCTTGAAGCTGCGGCAAGTGCGATCTGGAAGTCCCGCCAGGTTTTCACGCTTGGGGTTGGCGTCAATAACGCCAATGCCCGCAATTTCACCTATCTTGCCTCAACCGGCATGAAACAATTCCACGCCATCCCGCGGCCCGGATCCACGGCAGTCGATGATCTCGCCTGGGCAGACGGTCAGGATGTGCTCATCGCCATGACCTGCAAGCCCTACCGGGCCGAGGTGATCGAGGCGATTCAGATAGCGCGCGAACAAGGGGTCACCATCGTCGGCCTGTCCGACAGCCCCGCAAGCCCCGTGATCCTTAATGCGGATCACGGATTTGTCGTTGCGGTGGACACGCCGCAATTCTTCCCGTCATCCGTCTCGATGATCGCCTTGCTGGAAACACTGCTCTCCTTCGTGATTGCCGTCTCCAGCGAGGAAATTGTCGAGCGGGTGGAGAAATTCCACAAACGCAGGCACCAGCTGGGCCTTTATGCGGAGGAACCTGAATGAACGCCCCTCTGACCCATTCCCTTGAGGCAAGGTACTATACCGACCCAGCCATCTATAAGGCTGAGCTCAAGGGCCTTCTGTCGCGCACCTGGCAGTTTGCCGGCCACGCCAGCCAGATCCCAAATGTCGGCGACTATTTCGCGTTTGAGATCGCAGGCCAAAACCTGTTTGCGATCCGCGGCCGCGATGAAGAGATACGCACCTTCTATAATGTCTGCCAGCACCGCGCCCACGAGATGGTCTCGGGCACCGGCAACACACGTGTCGTGGTATGTCCGTACCATGCTTGGACCTATGAGTTGACCGGCCACCTGCGGGCAGGCCCCAACATCAAATCTGTACCGGGCTTTGACCGCGGGAAGATCTGCCTGACCGAGGTCCGCACCGAGGATTTCAACGGCTTTATCTTTGTGAACCTCGATAACGATGCCGCGCCGATGGACGAATGGTTCCCCGGTGTGCGCGAGGAAATCCGTGAATTTGTTCCCCACATTGACAATCTGGCACCGCTGGAGTGGGTCGAGGTCCCGGAAAACTGCAACTGGAAGGTATCGGTCGAGAATTACTCTGAGTGCTACCACTGCCCGATGAACCACCCGACCTTTGCCGAAGGGGTGGTGAAACCGGAGACCTATGACATTCAGCCGGACCCCGACGGCAGCTACGTGCTGCGCCACACTACCGAATGCCAGAGTCTTGAGGCGATGACCTATCCCATTGACCTGTCGGTGCCGCATGCGGGCGACTACCAAAGCTGGTTCTTGTGGCCGATGTTCTCGTTCCAATGCTACCCGGGCAATGTCCTGAATACCTACCACTGGCGCGCAACCGGAGTGGACACCTGTACCGTCTGGCGTGGCTGGTACACCGAAGATGGCGCTGAAAGCGACGTGATCCGCGGCCTAGCCGTGCAGGACCGGCAGACCACGGTCGAGGAAGACATCCGGCTGGTGGAGTCTGTGCAGCGCGGATTGCAGTCCCGCGGCTACCGGCCGGGGCCGTTGGTTGTAGATCCCTCTTGCGGAGTGAACTCGGAGCATTCAATCCTTCAGCTTCAGAAGTGGATGCGTGAAGCGGCAGACCGCGACCTTGAAGAAGCAGGGAACTAACGGACTATGACACAGCTTAATGCCGAATGGCTGAACTACATCGATGGCGCCTGGGTGCCCGGCGGGGCAGGGTGGATTGATGTCACCAACCCGGCCAATGGTGAACTTCTGGCCCGCCATGCGCTGGCCGATGCCGCGGACGTGGATCGCGCGGTGCAGGCCGCCCGCCGCCTGCACCTCTCGGGCGAGCTGTCGGCGCTGCGCCCGATTGCCCGCGGCCGCATGGTGCAGGCCATGGGGCGCTACCTGCTCGACAATATCGACGAGATCGCCCAGGTCCTGACCCTGGAGCAGGGCAAGCCGCTCTGGGAGGCCCGGATCGAGATTGAGGGCGCCGCCCTCTATTTCGAATACTACGGCAACCAGGCCAGCACCGTCGAAGGCCGCTCGATCCCGCTGGGCGGCGGCTATTTCGACTGGACCGAGAACGAGCCGATGGGTGTCTCCGCCCAGATCATCCCCTGGAACTACCCGGTGGAGATGACTGCGCGTTCGCTGTCGGCGGCCCTCGCCACCGGCAACACCTGTGTGATCAAGACGCCCGAACTCACTCCGCTCACCAACGCCTGGCTGGCCCGCGCAGCGGAGGCCGCCGGTTTCCCGGCTGGTGCGGTCAATGTCCTTTGCGGTTACGGGCACGAAGCGGGTGCCGCGCTGTCCGGCCATCCCCAGGTGAACCAGATCGTCTTCACCGGCTCGGTCCCCACCGGCATCCGCATCGCCACCGCGGCGGCGCAGAATGTTGTTCCTTGCGTGCTCGAACTCGGCGGCAAATCCGCCGCCATCGTGCATGAGGATGCCGATCTCGAAGCGTTCGAGAATGACATCCGCTGGGGCATCTACTTCAACGCAGGCCAGGTCTGCAGCGCCATGAGCCGGGTGATCGTGCACGAAAGCCGCCACGACGAATTGGTCGAACGCGCGGTGAACGTGGCCCAAAGCCTCAGCGTGGGTGCCGGCATCGACAGGCCGGAGTTCGGTGCCAACATGGGCGCCATGGTCTCCATGCCCCAGCGCGACCGTGCCCTGGGCATCGTCCAGCAGGCGCAAGCCGACGGCGCCATGATCGCAACCGGCGGTTCCCCCGTCGGCAATGCAGGCGCCTTCCTGGCTCCGACCGTCGTCTCCGGCATCACCCCGTCGGACAGCATCGCCAGCGAGGAAATCTTCGGCCCCGTTCTTTCGGTTCTCAAGTTCCGGTCCGATGCCGAGGCGATCGAAATCGCCAACAGCACCGAATACGGGCTGGTCGGCGGCGTCTTCACCCGCGATCTGGACCGCGCCACCAAATCGGCCCGCCGGATCCGTGCAGGCCAGGTGTTCGTGAACGAATGGTACGCAGGCGGCGTCGAAACCCCCTTCGGCGGCTTCGGCAAATCCGGATACGGCCGCGAAAAGGGCCGCGAGGCACTGTGGAACTATGTGCAGACCAAGAACATCGCCATGAAACTGAAAGGCTAAGGCAGTGGCGGCGCGCTACCAGCTCTATTACTGGCCGATCCCGTTCCGGGGCCATTTCATCCGCTATGTGCTGGCTTATGCCGGGCAGGAATGGGAGGAGCCCGGTTTCGAGGCTGTAGCAGAGCTGAAAAACCGGGGTGTGGCGGACCAGCCGCACCCTTTTATGGCGCCGCCCCTGCTGATTGATTCGGAAGCCGGCCGGCATCTCAGCCAGATGCCCGCCATCCTGATGGCGCTGGGCCGTGAGCACGGGCTGCTGGATGAGCCGGACCAGACTCTGCGTCTGATCTGCGACGCGTCAGACATCCTGTTTGAAATCACCCGCTATCACGGCGCGCTGATGTGGGATGGGGAAAGCTGGCAGGAGTTCTGCGCCAGCCGTTTGCCGCGCTGGATGCAGATCCACGAACGGATTGCAGTAGAGGCCGGCGTTACGGCTGAGCAGGGCTTCCTCTGGAACAGGGGCCGGCCCGGCCTTGCTGACCTGGTGATGGGCGCCCTTTGGCACACGATGGTGGATCGCCTGCCGCCCTTGCGGCCTTTGCTGCACAAAAACGCACCGGTACTGAAGGGCCTGACGGACCGTGTCGCCAGCGAGCCGCCCATCGCTGCCCTGATCTCTGACTGGGCTGCACGCGAACCGATTTACTGCGCAGGCCGGATTGAGGCCTCGCTTTTGAACATGCTGAATATGGAGACCATAACATGAGCACTTTTGACGAGGACCTGTTCCTGAAAGGACTGGAGCAGCGCAAGGGCACCCTCGGTGCCGAATATGTTGAAAAGAACCTCGCCGCGGCGGATGATTTCACCCGCCCGTTCCAGGAAGCCATGACAGCCTGGTGCTGGGGCTTTGGCTGGGGTGACGATGTGATCGATGCCAAGACCCGCTCGATGATGAACCTTTCGATGATCGGCGCGCTCGGCAAGATGCATGAATGGGAAATCCACTGCCGCGGAGCGATCAGCAACGGTGTTACCAAAGACGAGATCCGCGCCATTATCCATGTGGTCGGCATCTACTGCGGTGTCCCGCAGGCGCTGGAATGCTTCCGGGTAGCCCGCAAGGTACTGGAAGAGCAGGTCTGAGCGTTTGGCCGCATTGATCATAGAAGGGGCGGCTTTTGGCCGTCCTTTTTTGTTTCAGG
>JBFOLS010000153.1:0-7865 GCA_040830225.1 Leisingera sp. | reverse complement strand
GTTGAGCCTCACGGGCTTGTGATTGGAGCCTCCTGCGCAGGAAGGCGGCAGAGAGCTGAGGGACAGAACAGCAGGAGTGGCAGGCATGAAATGGATGATTGGCGGCATTGCCGCGGCGGTGCTCTTGGGCGGCGGGCTTTATTGGCTGGCGGGTGCGGAGGCACGAGCGATCGGGATTTTGCCCTATCAGGATCCAGCGGCTGTGGCAGCTGGCGAGGTCATCTATCAGGACTATTGCGCCAGCTGTCACGGCGCAGACCTGCAGGGTGAGGTTGATTGGCAAGTGCGGGATGCCGAAGGCTATCTGCCCGCCCCGCCGCATGATGAAAGCGGCCATACCTGGCACCATCCGGATGCACAGCTATTGGCGATCACCAAATTCGGCGTGGCGCAGCTGGTCGGCAATGGCTACCGCAGCCGCATGGAAGGATATGAAGGCTTGCTCAGCGAAGCGGAAATGGTCGCGGCGCTGGCATATATCAAAAGCCGCTGGCCAGCAGAAATAATCGTCCGCCACAATCAGATAAACCGCATGGCGGACGAAGGGTAGTTTGCGAACAGGCGCCTCCCCATCAGGCGCCTTGTTCAGTATTCAATTTGCGGGCCTTAGCCGTGCGCAACCGTTGCCGAACGCGGCTCGCTCTGTTCACGCGGCGGGCGGCCGATCACGTCGCGCAGTTCTTCCAGCTCGATGAAGTTGTCGGCCTGGCGGCGCAGGTCGTCAGAGATCATCGGCGGCTGGCTGCGGATGGTCGAAACCACCGAAACTCGCACGCCCTGGCGCTGCAGGCTTGCAATCAGCGGGCGGAAGTCCCCATCGCCCGAGAACAGCACGATATGGTCGACCCGCGGTGCCAGTTCCATGGCATCGACGGTAAGCTCGATGTCCATGTTGCCCTTCACTTTGCGGCGCCCCATGCTGTCGGTGTATTCCTTGGCCGGCTTGGTGACCATGGTGAAACCGTTGTAATGCAGCCAGTCCACCAGCGGCCGGATCGGCGAATACTCGTCATTCTCCAGCAAAGCGGTGTAATAGAAGGCCCGCAGCAGCTTGCCGCGGCGCATGAATTCCTGCCGCAGAAGCTTGTAGTCGATGTCGAATCCAAGCGCCTTGGCCGCGGCGTATAGATTCGACCCGTCTATGAACAGCGCAAGCCGTTCGTCTTTGTAAAACATCAAATGTTCCTTCCGGTATATCCGCCTCGGCCATTGTTCCGTGAGTGAATGCTTGAAATCGGCGAAACGGGTGGACTTAATGTAAGTTATTTGTCATCTGCCGCAAGTATACTGCCATTCTGAAATAGGGTCAAAAATGGCCGCAAACCGGAAAATGTCGCTTATCGCACTGGGCGGCAACCTGCCAGCTGACGCTGATGCGCCTCAAGTTACGTTGTCAAAGGCAATTTCCGCCTTGCAGTCGGATGAGGTCATCCTGCGCAGCGTGTCGCGTTTTTTCCAAACGCCCTGCTTCCCGGCGGGCGCTGGTCCGGACTATGTGAATGCGGCGGTGGCGGTGGAGACCTCGCTGTCCGCGGGCGCTTTGCTGGCCCGTCTGCATGAGGTCGAGGCGGAGTTTTCCCGGGTAAGGGAGCAGCGCTGGGGGATGCGGACGCTGGACCTGGATCTGGTCGACTACGGCGGCGCGGTGATGCCGGATGCGGCCGGTTTTGCCCGCTGGCAGGGGCTGCCCTTGGAAGAGCAGATGAAAGAGGCGCCGGGGCAGCTGATCCTGCCGCATCCGCGCATCCAGGACCGTGCCTTTGTGCTGGTGCCGCTTTGCGATATCGCACCGCGCTGGTGCCACCCGGTGCTGCAGAAAACCGTATCTGAAATGCTGGCGGAATTGCCCGCAGAACAGGTTGCGGAAGTAAAGCCGATTTAACCCGTCCAATGCGGCACTTTCCGCCCTTGTCAAGGGAAAGATTTGGGCGTAAATGTCTGCCTTCTGGACCCGGAATGAATTGGAGAGTCGCTCATGGCCCGCGTGACGGTTGAAGATTGCGTAGACAAGGTGCCCAACCGCTTTGAGCTGGTGATGCTGGCAGCGCATCGCGCCCGCGAAATCTCGGCAGGTGCTCCGATCACCGTTGAGCGTGACAACGACAAGAACCCAGTCGTGTCCCTGCGTGAGATTGCCGAAGAGACACAGAGCGCCGACGAACTGCGCGAGCGTCTGATCGAGAGCAACCAGACCCAGATCGAAGTGGACGAGCCGGAAGAGGATTCCATGGCTCTCCTGATGGGCGCGGACAACGACAAACCCGCCGACGACGATATGTCGGAAGAGAAACTGCTGCGCGCACTGATGGAGGCCCAGGGCCAGGGCTGAGGCGCGCGCCTGTACGAATTTGAGGCTGCGGACCGGACATGATTTCCCCTGACGACCTGATTGCTCTGGTCCGCAACTACAATCCCAAGACCAATGCGGACAGGATCGCCGAAGCCTATGACTTTGGCGAGCAGATGCATGACGGGCAGTTCCGCCACTCGGGCGAGCCCTATTTCACGCATCCTGTGGCAGTCGCCGCGATCCTGACCGAACAGCGCCTGGATGATGCAACCATCATCACTGCGCTGCTGCACGACACCATCGAAGACACCAAAGCCTCCTATGAGGAGGTCGAGCGCCGTTTTGGCGGCGAGGTGGCGATGCTGGTCGATGGCGTCACCAAGCTGACCAATCTGCAGCTCTCCAGCCGCGAGACAAAGCAGGCGGAGAACTTCCGCAAGCTGTTCATGGCGATGTCCAAGGACCTGCGGGTGATTCTGGTCAAACTCGCAGACCGTCTGCACAACATGCGCACCATCAAGGCGATGCGCCCCGAGAAGCAGGCTCAGAAGGCACGCGAGACCATGGATATCTATGCGCCCCTGGCAGGCCGCATGGGGATGCAGTGGATGCGCGAGGAGCTGGAGGATTTGGCCTTCCGCGTGCTGAACGCCGAGGGGCGCCAGTCGATCATTCGGCGCTTTGTCACTCTGCAGCGTGAAACTGGCGACGTGATTCACCGGATCACCGGCGACATGCGCGGCGAACTCGAGAAGGCTGGGATCGAGGCGGAGGTATTTGGACGCGCCAAGAAACCCTATTCGATCTGGCGCAAGATGCAGGCCAAGGATCAGGGCTTCTCGCGGCTGTCCGATATCTACGGCTTCCGGGTGATCACCCTGTCCGAAGAAGACGCATACCGGGCACTAGGGGCGATTCACCAGCGCTGGCGCGCGGTGCCGGGGCGGTTCAAGGATTATATCAGCCAGCCGAAATCGAACGGCTACCGTTCGATCCACACCACAGTGTCGGGCCGGGACGGCAAGCGGGTGGAGGTGCAAATCCGCACCCGCCAGATGCATGACGTGGCCGAGACCGGTGTGGCGGCGCATTGGTCCTACCGGGATGGTGTTCGGACCGAAAACCCCTTTGCCGTTGACCCGGCCAAGTGGATCGCATCGCTGACCGAACAGTTCGACGCCGAGGATGACCACGACGAATTCCTCGAGGCCGTGAAGCTCGAGATGTATTCGGACCAGGTGTTCTGTTTCACACCGAAGGGCGACGTGATCAAGCTGCCCAAGGGGGCGACGCCGATCGACTTTGCCTATGCCATCCACACCCGCATCGGCAGTTCCTGCGTCGGCGCCAAGGTGGATGGCATCCGGGTGCCGTTGTGGACACGGCTGCGCAACGGCCAGTCGGTGGACGTGATCACCGCCGAGGGCCAGACGCCGCAGGTGAGCTGGCTGGAGATTGCCACCACCGGCAAGGCCCGCACCGCGATCCGCCGGTCCCTGCGCGAGGCTGACCGGGCGCGGTTTGTGAAACTGGGGCACGAACTGGCCCGCTCCGCCTTCGAGCATGTCGGCAAGAAAGCCACCGACAAGGCATTGGAAACCGCCGCCCGCGCTTTGCGGGCCAGCGGTGTGGATGAGCTGCTGGCGCGGCTGGGCGCGGCCGAGATCACGGCGCATGACGTTGTGCAGTCGGTCTATCCGGAACTGACCACGACCGGCGACGGCGACGAAATCTCCCCCCGCCGCGCGGTGATCGGCCTGGAGCCGGGGCAGAGCTTTGAGCGCGCACCCTGCTGCCAGCCGCTTCCGGGTGAGCGCATCATTGGCATCACCTACCGCGGCCGCGGCGTGGTGGTGCATTCCGCCGACTGCGATCGGCTGAGCGAATTCGAGGATCAGGTTGAACGCTGGGTCGATGTGCACTGGCACAGCGGCACCCATCCGGCGGTCTATGGCACCACGCTTGAGCTGACCATCGGCAATGACGCCGGTGTGCTGGGGCGCATTTGCACATTGATTGGCGAGAAAAAGGCCAATATTTCCGACCTGGAATTTGTAGACAGGAAACCAGACTTTTACCGGCTTATGATCAATGTGGAACTGCGAGATGTGGAGCAGCTGCACTCGCTTATGCTGACACTCGAAGCGGAAAGCGATGTTGCCGCGGTGGCGCGGTTCCGGGAACGTCCGGAAGAACGCCATTTCCCGGGATAAGACGCTGAAACTCTGAGCCGGGAACTGGGCCGGAAACTGGGAAGGACGCACAGCTTTGGTATTCAGGCGCCGGGACAGACGTCCGCCCCTCCGGGCGCTGGCAGACTTCCTCTGGCCGCGCGGCGGCTGGGGAAGGGCGTTCCTGTATGTAAAGCACCGGGTGCGCCGCCTGCCCGATTCGCCTGAACGCATCGCCCGCGGCATCTGGGCAGGCGTCTTCACCACATTCACCCCGTTTTACGGTCTGCATTTTCTGGTGGCGGCTATCATTGCTCGGGTGATGAACGGCAATATTCTCGCCTCGCTCAGCGCCACCTTCTTTGGCAACCCTTTGACGTATGTGCCGATCGGGGTGGCAAGCCTGCAGACCGGCCATTGGATCTTGGGAACAGAGTTCGACGAAAAGGTGGATAAATCCCTGGTCGGCAAGTTCATGGCGGCGGGCAAGGACCTGAAGGACAATTTGTTCGCGTTGTTCATGGATCAGCCGGCCGATTGGCAGGGGCTGCACCTGTTTTACAACGAGGTGTTCTATCCCTACATGATCGGCGGCATCATTCCGGGGATCATTTCGGCCACCGTGTGCTATGTGCTGAGCCTGCCGGCGATCCGGTTTTATCAGCAGCGCCGCCGGGCCAAGATCAAGGCCAAGTTCGAGGCGATCAAGCAACGCGCTGATATCACCGGCAGTTCCTGACTGTTTCGCCTGTATTGTACCAATTTCGCTAGCAAGCTTGCTCTTGCGCCCGGTCTGTCTAGTCTTTGGCTAAAGCTTTGACTTCAGACGGATGAGACAGCTCTCATGACACAGAACCAATTGCGGCTGGGCGTGAACATCGACCATGTCGCCACCGTGCGCAACGCCCGCGGCGGCGCCTATCCGGACCCGATCCGGGCGGCGAAACTGGCCGAGGAAGCGGGTGCCGATGGCATCACTGCCCACCTGCGCGAAGACCGCCGCCATATCACTGACGCCGACATTGACGGGCTGATGGAGGCCCTGACGGTGCCGCTGAACTTTGAGATGGCGGCAACAGAGGAAATGCAGAAGATCGCCCTGCGCCATAAGCCTCATGCAGTATGCATCGTGCCGGAAAAGCGCGAGGAGCGCACTACCGAGGGCGGACTGGAAGTGGCCCGCGAAGAGAACCGTCTGGCGCATTACATCGCGCCCCTGCGGGATGCGGGCTGCCGGGTGTCGATCTTCATTGCCGCGGACAAGAAGCAGATCGAGGCCGCGCACCGGATCGGGGCCGAGGTGATCGAGTTGCACACCGGCGCCTATTGCGATTTCCATGCCGAAGGCAAGTTTGATGAGCGCGACCGTGAGCTGGAAGCGCTGAAAGAAATGTCCGCATATGCGCATTCACTGGGGCTTGAGGTTCACGCAGGCCACGGGCTGACATACGATACGGTACAGCCGGTTGCGGCCTTTCCGGAGGTGAAGGAGCTGAATATCGGCCATTTTCTGATCGGCGAAGCCGTCTTTCGCGGCCTGACACCGGCGGTGCAGGAAATGCGCAGGTTGATGGACAAAGCGCGGGGGTAATTCAGTAATGCAAGTCAATCTGATCCGTTACGGGCTGATCTGGATGGCAGCCTCTGTTGGAATGATGCTGCTCGGCCTCGTGCTGGCGCAGTTCGGAGCCGGCATGCCGGCCGGCCTGGCAACGGTGCTGCCGCCCATGGTGGCATCGGTGCTGGAAGGGATGCGCATTGCACGGGCGACCCGGAAGCCCTTGCAGGGCAAGGCGGCCTGGACCAATGCTGCGGCGATGACCGGGGTGGTTGCGGTGCTGACGGTCATCCAGCTGCCGCTCTACTGGAACAACCCGGTGATCATTGAGGCGCGGCAGACAATCCCGCTCCTTTACCTCGCGGGTATCTTTGTCCTGCTGCTGGCGGTGATCCTGATGATCAACCGCCTGTTCCTGGGCCATGGCATCAAACTGGGGCTGAAGCGGCTGGAAGAATGATCCTGGGGGTTGGAACCGATCTCGCCAATATCGAGCGCATCCAGCGCACGCTGGACCGCTTTGGCGACCGCTTCCGCAATCGCGTATTCACCGAAGTGGAGCAGCGCAAGGCTGAGCGCCGCCGCGATGTGGCAGGCACCTATGCCAAGCGCTGGGCCGCTAAGGAGGCCTGCTCCAAGGCACTGGGCACCGGCTTGCGGATGGGGATCGCCTGGAAGGACATGGCGGTCTCCAACTTGCGCACCGGCCAGCCCGTGATGCATGTCACCGGCTGGGCGGCCGAGCGCCTGCAGGAGATGACGCCGCCGGGCCATGAGGCGGTGATCCATGTGACTTTGACTGATGACCACCCCTGGGCGCAGGCTTTTGTGGTGATCGAGGCGCTCCCCAAGGCGCAAGACCCGGCGGAAACGCCTTCCGGAACTTGACTTGCCCCCCTCAGCCCCGCATGTAGCCCCGGACCCTTTTCCAATCCGGAGAGCCTGATGACGGCCAAAGCAAAGACCAGCAGTTCGATCATCGAAACAGTCAAGACTATCGTCTACGCGCTGCTGATCGCCGGTATCTTCCGCACCCTGTTCTTCCAGCCGTTCTGGATCCCGTCCGGATCGATGAAGGAAACCCTGCTGATCGGGGATTTTCTCTTTGTGAACAAGATGGCCTATGGCTATTCCTACGCCTCCTGTCCCAGTGTGCGCATTCCCGCTGTCGGCCTGAACATCGACGCCAAGGACATCTGCGGTTTCCTGGACGGTGACAACACCCGCCTCCTGGGCAGCGAGCCCGAGCGCGGCGATGTGGTTGTGTTCCGCCACCCGGTCAACGGCAATGACTTCATCAAACGTCTGGTCGGCCTGCCGGGCGACAAGATTCAGATGAAGAACGGCGTTCTGTTCATCAACGGCGAAGCGGTCAAGCGTGAGGATGCGGGCCAGTTCGAGGAAGTGATGGAGCGCCAGGGGCCGCAAGGCTCCTTCCCGCGCTGCGAGAATGCACCGGTTGGCCAGGGCGCGATCTGCAAAAAGACCCGCACCAAGGAAACCCTGCCGGGCGGCAATGAGCATATCGTGCTGAACATCACCAACCAGGGCATGGACCACACCGGCGTCTATCAGGTGCCGGACGGGCATTTCTTCTTCATGGGTGACAACCGCGACAACTCCTCGGACAGCCGCCTTCCGCAATCTGCGGGCGGGGTTGGCTTTGTACCGTTTGAAAACCTGATCGGCCGCGCTGATCGGATCATGTTCTCTTCTGCCGGGCGCTCGATGCTCTATTTCTGGACCTGGCGCAGCGATCGTTTCTTCAAGGGGATCCAGTGAAGCTTTCCAAGGAACTGCGTGGGCTTGAAGAGCGGATCGGGCACCGGTTCAACCGGCCCGAGCT
>JBFOLS010000152.1:0-3856 GCA_040830225.1 Leisingera sp. | reverse complement strand
TCGGCAGTGCGGCTAAAGCCGGAAATGCGTGGCGCCACCCCGGACCCGCGGGGCCAGTTCGACATTGCCCAACGCAGTGGCTGCGATGTCACGCCGCTGGACATCAGCAATCCGGCTCACCGGTTGCGTTTGCGTTCATATGTATGGCCTGATCAGCCTGACCGGTTACAACGGCTGGATGACGCGATTGCAATCGCCGAACAGACGCCTTTCACACTGGTCTCCTCTGATGCGGCAGACTATCTCGACAGTGCATTTTCAACACGCAAGCTCGGACAGGTTTTTGTGCTTTTTCACTCTGTCATGTGGCAATACCTGCCCGACGATACGAAAGGGCGTATTGAGAATTCACTGGAGCGGGTCGGCAATGGAGCAACCCGCGATGCACCCATTGCCTGGCTCCGGATGGAGGGGCTCGGTGGCGTGGAGCCCTACGCGACACTTCAACTGACAATGTGGCCCGGCGGAGAAACGCGCAAACTGGCGCGCTGCGACTGGCACTGCCGTTGGATAGAGTGGCTGGCCGGTTAGCGCGGTTCACCACATCGTTTTGGCGTATGCCAGCTCAAGTTCCCGGTCGGTTTCAGCAGCATCCGCTCCATCGGCCATCTGGTCTTTGAGAATCTGCCCGAGCGTAGGCATGCAATCACGCGGCGGCCAGCTTTCGTTTTGCCACAGTTTTGAGCGCATGAAGGCTTTTGCACAATGCATATAGGCCGATTCAACCTGAACCACCATTACTGA
Source organism: Leisingera sp. (assembly GCA_040830225.1). GTDB lineage: Bacteria > Pseudomonadota > Alphaproteobacteria > Rhodobacterales > Rhodobacteraceae > Leisingera. The sequence continues at coordinate 3,112 of JBFOLS010000152.1, read as the reverse complement.
AACCGCCGGCCTGCCATCGACAGCAAATTTTTCGCACAGTGTCTCATCCGCCGTTATTCGTGCTTTTCCGTTCACCCTGAGCGTCTCATTCATACCCGGAATGACAAACAGAAGGCCAACCGCAGGATTGGCGAGCACGTTTTCAAGGGTATCCAGACGGTTGTTTCCAGGACGATCGGGGATCGCGATCGTGTTGTCATCCAACACGCTGACAAAGCCGGGATTGTCACCTTTTGGGGACAGGTCGGCATTTCCGTCGCGATCCTGCGACGCAACAAACATGAACGGGGAATTCGCAATAAAATTTCGGGCATGCTTGTCCAGCCGGTGCAGTTCCTTCTCAAGCGCGCGTCCCGATGCGGTATTGTAGACCTCACGCAGTCCCGCCTCGGTCGAAATGAACTCGATCTCATGCATCTTTGCTGCCCTCCTCCAGTGAATGGCGCATAATCAGCGGCATCTGGCTCATGGTGAATACGATGGTGATCGGCATGATGCCCCATACCTTGAACGCCACCCAAAGATCGGTCGAAAAATTGCGCCAGACAACTTCGTTGACCACCGCGAGAAAGATGAAAAACAGGCCCCAGCGCAGCGTCAGTTTGCGCCAGCCCTCCGCATCAAGCTTGAACGCTGAATCGAATACATAACCGAGTAGCGATTTCCCGAACGCGAGCCCGCCCAGAAGCACCGCTGCAAACAGCGTGTTGACGATGGTTGGCTTCATCTTGATGAAAGTCTCGTCCTGCAGCCACAAGGTCAACGCCCCGAATACGAACACCACGACGCCTGAGACCAGCGGCATGATCGGCAGGGTTCGCACCAGCATCCACGAGACGGACAGCGAGATTGCGGTAGCCGCCATGAACAGTGCCGTTGCAATAAATAGCGGTCCGCCGAGATCGGCCAGGGTCGGAAATCGCTCGGCCAGCCATTCGCCTCGAGAGTTGGCAAAGAAGAAGACCATGAGCGGCCCCAACTCCAGCGCCAGCTTCAGAATCGGATTCATTTCCTTGCGCTGTGGATCGGACGGATCACGCTCGAATATCGGTTGGTTCATGTCTCCGCCCCGGTTATGGCCATGGCGAATTCCTTCGCCTCAAACGGTTCCAGATCGGCCACCTGTTCGCCAACACCGACGAAGTAGACCGGCAGTTTGTGCTTGGCAGCAATCGCCACAAGAATACCTCCGCGTGCGGTACCGTCCAGCTTGGTCATGACCAATCCATTGACGCCGGCAACATTGCGAAAGATCTCAACCTGAGACAGCGCATTCTGTCCCGTCGTCGCATCAAGGGTTTGCAGAACGGTGTGCGGCGCTTCCGGATCATGCTTGCCAAGAACTCGAACAATCTTGGCCAGTTCATCCATCAACTCGGTACGGTTTTGCAAGCGGCCGGCCGTATCAATGATCAGCACGTCTGAACCTGCCTCCTTGGCCTGCTCAAATGCGTCATAGGCAAGTCCGGCGGCATCGGCTCCGAGTTTGGAGGATACAACCGGCGAGCCGGTGCGTTCGCCCCAGATCTTCAATTGTTCAATTGCAGCAGCACGGAATGTGTCGCCGGCCGCCAGTGTAACCGACAGCCCGCCCTCTTTCAGCTTCGCGGCGAGCTTGCCGATCGTCGTTGTTTTTCCGGTGCCGTTGACGCCGACAACCAGAATGACGTGCGGCTGGTGACTGAGATCGAGCTGCAGGGGCTGGGCGACGGGCCCGAGCACTTTCTCCATCTCCTGACCCATGATGGCACGAACCTCGTCGGTTGAGATGTCCTTGCCATAGCGCCCGGTTGAAAGCGCATCGGTGATCCGCATTGCCGTTTCGATACCGAGATCAGCCTGGATCAGCACGTCTTCCAGATCCTGCAACGTGTCTTCGTCAAGTTTGCGCTTGGTAAAGATGCCGGTGATGTTTTCCGTCAGTTCCTTCGACGAACGCGACAGGCCCTGCTTGAGGCGCTGGAACCAGCTTTTCTTTTCAGGTTCCGGCTCAGGCTCCGGCGCAGGCTGTCCCGCGGGGCCCCGTTCAACAGCATCCGAAACTGAAACCAGCTCCGGCTCCATGTCTCCCGCGGCCGCCGTTTCCTCAGCATTTTCAGGTTCCGCCTTGGGCTCAGCCTCGGCAGCAAGACGGGCGGCTTCAGCTTCCTCTGCCGCTTTGCGTTCGGCTTCAAGACGCGCCTGTTCTTCGGCCTTTGCAGCGGCTTCGGCGGCCACCCGTTCCGCCTCTTCGCGCTCTGCAGCTTCTTTGGCTTCAGCCTCGGCAGCAAGGCTGGCAGCTTCGGCTTCTTTGGCAGCTTTACGCTCGGCCTCAAGCCGCACCTGTTCTTCGGCCGCTTTTCGCTCTTCCTCTTCGGCCTTTGCAGCGGCTTCGGCGGCCACCCGCTCCGCATCTTCGCGCTCTGCAGCCTCTTTGGCTTCAGCTTCGGCAGCAAGGCGGGCGGCTTCGGCTTCTTCGGCAGCTTTACGCTCGGCCTCAAGCCGCACCTGTTCTTCGGCCGCTTTTCGCGCTTCCTCTTCGGCCTTTGCAGCGGCTTCGGCGGCCACCCGCTCCGCCTCTTCGCGCTCCGCAGCCTCTTTGGCTTCAGCCTCGGCAGCAAGGCGGGCAGCTTCGGCTTCCTCTGCCGCTTTGCGTTCGGCTTCAAGACGCGCCTGTTCTTCGGCCGCTTTTCGCTCTTCCTCTTCGGCCTTTGCAGCGGCTTCGGCGGCCACCCGCTCCGCTTCTTCGCGCTCTGCTGTCTCTCTGGCTTCAGCCTCGGCAGCAAGGCGGGCGGCTTCGGCTTCTTCGGCAGCTTTACGTTCGGCCTCAAGCCGGACCTGTTCTTCGGCCGCTTTTCGCTCTTCCTCTTCGGCCTTTGCAGCGGCTTCGGCGGCTACCCGCTCCGCTTCCTCGCGCTCTGCAGCCTCTTTGGCTTCAGCTTCGGCAGCAAGGCGGACGGCTTCTGCTTCTTCGGCCGCTTTTCGCTCTTCCTCTTCGGCCTTTGCAGCGGCTTCGGCGGCCACCCGCTCCGCTTCTTCGCGCTCTGCAGCCTCTTTGGCTTCAGCCTCGGCAGCAAGGCGGGCGGCTTCTGCTTCTTCGGCTGCTTTACGCTCGGCTTCAAGCCGGACCTGT
>JBFOLS010000151.1:0-3315 GCA_040830225.1 Leisingera sp. | reverse complement strand
CCGAGAAGCTGTGAGTGAGCAGAACTTCGATGTCGGTGGTGCCGGCATCGACGTACATGTAGACCATCGCCACCAGCATCAGCACCGAGCCGAAGAAGGTGTAGAGGAAGAACTTGAAGAAAGCGTAGATCCGCTCCTTGCCGCCCCAGATGCCGATGAACAGGAACATCGGAATGAGGCAGGCCTCGAAGAACAGGTAGAACAGCACCAGGTCCAGCGCCATGAAAACGCCCAGCATCAGGGTTTCCAAGAGCAGGAAGGCAACCATGTATTCCTTCACCCGGTCGGTGACCGACCAGCTGGCCAGGATGGTCAGCGGCATGATGAAGGTGGTCAGCATCACAAACAGCACCGAGATGCCGTCGACGCCCATCTTGTACTTCAGGCCCAGGATCCACTCCCGGTCTTCCACAAACTGAAAGCCGGTGTTGGCGGGATCGAACTCGAAATAGATGCCCAGACTCACCAGGAAGGTGATCGTGGTGGCAAAGAGCGCAACAAACTTGGCGTTGCGCTGCGCCGCCTTATCCTCGCCGCGCAGGAACAGGGCCAGGATGGCCGCCGCGAGCGCCGGGATGAAGGTGACAATAGAAAGGAGATTGTCCATCAGTGCGCTCCTCCGCCGATCGACATCCAGGTGACCAGGGCTGCAATGCCCAGCACCATCCAGAAGGCATAAGTGAAGATGTACCCGGACTGTGCGCGTCCGGCGAGACGGGTGAAGAAGGGCACAACGCCCATGGCCAGGCCGTTGAGGAAGCCGTCGATGGTGTTACCATCGCCGCGTTTCCAGAAGAAGCGGCCAATAGCGATTGCCGGTTTGACGAAGATCACGTTGTAGATTTCGTCAAAGTACCACTTGTTCAGCAGGAACAGGTACAGCGGGCGCTGCTGCTCGGCTAGGCGCTTTGGCAGCGACGGGTTCCAGATGTAGAACCACAGCGCCAGCACCAGGCCGCCGAGCATGGCAGCAAACGGGGACAGCTTCACCCATTTCGGTGCCGCGTGGGCATCCTCGAGGATGTGGTTGTCCGGCGCGATATAGAGAGCGCCCTCGCCCGGCTTGCCGGCAAACACATAGTGGTGTTCGCCGCCATGGTCCGCGTCTTCGCCGTGCGAGGCTTCCTCGCCATGTCCCTCGGTTTCGCCGTGGGTGTCCGCCGCGGCCTCAGCCATCGGGATACCGTAGAACTTGCCGACCTGATCGGCGTGGCCGAAGAAGCTGCTGTACCACAGCATGCCCGAGAACACCGCGCCCACTGCAAGAACACCCAGCGGCACCAGCATGGTCCAGGGGCTTTCATGGGCGTGGTCATGGGTGTGCTTGTCGCCACGCGCCTCGCCGTAGAAGGTCATGAAGATCAGGCGCCAGGAGTAGAAAGAGGTCATGAAGGCCGCGATCACCAGCGCCCAGAAGCCGAACATGGAACCGCCGGCATAGGCGCTTTCGATGATGGCGTCTTTGGAGACAAAGCCCGCAAAGCCAACCCAGCCACTCAGCGGAATACCCACGCCGGTGATAGCCAGGGTGCCGATCATCATCGCCCAGAAGGTATAGGGGATCTTTTTGCGCAAGTTCCCGTAGTTCCGCATGTCCTGCTCATGATGCATCGCGTGGATCACCGAGCCGGCGCCGAGGAAGAGCATCGCCTTGAAGAAGGCGTGGGTGAACAGGTGGAACATCGCCGCCGAATACATGCCGACGCCAGCGGCCACGAACATGTAACCCAGCTGCGAGCAGGTCGAGTACGCGATCACGCGCTTGATGTCGTTCTGAACCAGGCCGACGGTGGCCGCGAAGAAGGCGGTACATGCACCCAGCACGGTGATGAAGGCCGCGGCCTCAGGCGCGAATTCGATCAGCGGCGACATGCGGCAGACCAGGAACACGCCTGCGGTCACCATGGTTGCGGCGTGGATCAGCGCCGACACCGGGGTCGGGCCTTCCATCGCGTCCGGCAGCCAGGTGTGCAGGATCAGCTGTGCCGATTTGCCCATGGCGCCGACGAACAGCAGGAAGGCCAGCAGGTTTGCCGCGTTCCATTCGGTCCACAGGAAGGAGACCTGGGTTTCCGCCAGCGTCGGAGCTGAAGCAAAGATGTCAGACAGGTTGATGCTGTCGGTTAGGAAGAACAGGCCGAAGATCCCCAGCGCGAAGCCGAAGTCGCCGACGCGGTTGACGATGAAGGCCTTCATCGCCGCCGCATTGGCCGTGGGCTTGCGGTAGTAGAAGCCGATCAGCAGGTAGGACGCGACGCCCACGCCTTCCCAGCCGAAGAACATCTGCACCAGGTTGTCGGAGGTCACCAGCATCAGCATCGCAAAGGTGAAGAACGACAGGTAGGCAAAGAAGCGCGGCTTGTAGCTCTCGCCCTCTTTCCACTGCGGGTCATGATCCATGTAGCCGAAGGAATAGAGGTGCACGAGCGAGGACACCGTGGTGATCACGATCAGCATGATCGCGGTCAGCCGGTCCAGGCGGATCGCCCAGTCGGTGGACAGCGTGCCGCTTTCGATCCAGCGCAGGATCTGGATGGTCTCGGTCTGCCCGTCGAAGGTCAGGAAGGTGATCCAGCTGAGCAGCGCCGCCAGGAACAGCAGCGCCGTGGCGGTCACGGTGGCGGCTTTCTCGCCGATCATCTTGTGGCCGAAGCCGCAGATAATCGCGCCAACCAGCGGGGCGAAGAGGAGGATGGTTTCCATGTTTCTTTAGCCCTTCATCACGTTGACGTCTTCGACGGCGATGGTGCCGCGGTTGCGGAAGAAACAGACCAGGATCGCAAGGCCGATGGCGGCCTCAGCGGCGGCCACGGTCAGCACGAACAGGGTGAAAACCTGCCCCACCAGATCGCCCAGGAAGCTGGAGAAGGCGACCAGGTTGATGTTCACCGCCAGGAGCATCAGTTCGATGCTCATCAAGAGGATGATCACGTTCTTGCGGTTCAGGAAGAGCCCGAAGATGCCGATGACGAACATGGTCGCCGCGACGGTCAGATAATGTTCAAGTCCGATCATTGGATCACAGCCCCTGCCCCGGTTTCACGTCCTTGAGCTCCATCGCCGCGGCCGGGTCGCGCATCATCTGGGCAACCACGTCCTGGCGCTTGACGTCCTGGCGGTGGCGCAGGGTCAGCACAATGGCGCCGATCATCGCCACCAGCAGGATCAGGCCCGCCAGCTGGAACAGAAGGAAATATTGATCATAGATGATGAGGCCCAGAGCCTCGGTGTTGTGGCGGTCGGCCGGGACCGGGGTGGGCCGCAGCTCAGGGGCCTTGTGTGGGGGTTTCCCGACGCCGAAAGCCCTCCCGAACT
>JBFOLS010000150.1:0-17854 GCA_040830225.1 Leisingera sp. | reverse complement strand
CGGGATCATGGCGGATGTGACGCCGCCTGTGGGGCTTGCCAGTTTTGCCGCGGCGGCGGTTTCGGGCGGTGATGCGATCCGCACCGGTTTCACGGCCTTCTTCTACAGCCTGCGGACCGTTGCGCTGCCGTTTGTGTTCATTTTCAACACCGATCTGCTTCTGATCGATGTAACGTGGGCGCAGGGCATACTTGTGGCCATATCTGCCACAATTGCCATCCTGGTCTTTACAGCCGGAACCATGGGCTACTTCGTTTCCCGCAGCCGGATCTATGAAAGCGTCCTGCTGGTGTTCGCAGCCTTTGCGTTGTTCCGGCCGGACTTCTTCATGAACCGGGTAATGCCGCCGTTTGCCGATGTCCCGCCGACTCAGCTGGTTCAGGCATTGGATGCCGCAGAGGCAGGCGCCGAAATGCGGATCACCGTGCAAGGTCCTGATTTCGATACCTCGGAAATCAAGGCCACCACTCTGATCCTGGAAGCCGACGGTAATGGCGGTGCCCAGTCGGTGGAAGCATTTGGCCTGCTGATGCTGGAAGAGGACGGCCTTGTTAAGCTTGACGAGCCCATGTTTGGCACGCCTGCTGCGCCCAGCCTCGAAAGCTTTGATTTCTATGCCGATGACCCGGTGCAGATCATCGCCATCCAGGCACCGGCCAGCCAGCTTCCCAAAGAGCTGATCTTCATCCCGGCCCTGTTGCTGGTGGGGCTGATCGCCTTGCTGCAGCGCGGCCGCGGCCGTGAACAGAAAGGAGTAACCGCATGAGCAAACCGGTTCTATGCGCACTGGAGCTGAACGATGCGGCTTTGGACGAAAAGGTGCTGGTCCAGGCAGCGCGGCTGGCAGAGCTTGACGCAGCTCAGCTGGATGTTGTCAACGTGGTGCCGGACTTCGGTGAAAGCTGGGTGTCAGGCTTTTTCGAAGAACACCATCACCAGAAAGCTGTCAAAGACACCAGCCAGCGCCTGAGTGATCTTTGCGCCAAGGTGCTGGGTAAGGAACGCAATGCCAAGGTCCGCCATCTGGTGGCCACTGGCACCGCTTATCAGGAAATTCTGAAAGTGGCGGAAACCGCCGGCAGCGGTCTAATCGTGATCGGTGCGCACAAACCGGATCTAAAGGATTATCTGCTCGGGCCCAATGCGGCCCGGGTGATCCGGCACTCCGATTGTTCGGTCTTTGTGGTTCGTTGAAAAACTAAGGGCGCCTCCGGGCGCCCTTATTCATAGCCTGTCATTTCGAGGTAACCCTTACCGCTATGGCTGCCGCTGACCGATACCGGGCCTTCCCAGTAGGAAAATGAGGTTTCCATCCAGCTTTGCGGGTTCAGCGCTTGCACTTCGACGGAAACTTCCTTCTGCGGGAGGCTTGCTTTCCAGCGTGTCGGAATCCGGCGCCCTGCAACGACGCTGATTTCCAATGCTTCTGCTTGGAATGCGCCGGGCTTCAATGGCTCAGCAGAACCATCCGCAGTTATCCAGGTGCCGGAAGTGTAGTCTCCGCTGTTTCCGCGCAGCACAAACCCCATCAGCTTTTCCCCGCTGTCAAAGCTCAAGGAAAACCAATCCCAGCCGCTTTGATCTTCTGCCAGCGGCTGGCTCGACCATTCCCGGTCCAGCCAGCCGTGGCCGGTGACCTCAACAGGTCCTTCCGGCAGGTTGAGCGTTCCTTTGACCCGATAACTCGGCTGGGAGTAATAGTAGCTTGCCTGCCCGCTGGTGGACTTGACCGAATAGCCGTTCTCACCATGCTGAACCAATGGCCCGGCAGCGGATAATCTCAGGTCGTATGAGAAATCCTGACCGGCGGAAATTAGCTGCATGTTTTCAATGCCTTTCCCGGCGGAACGCATTTCCCACCCGTCGATCCAGGCTTCGAAAGGCTCCACCGAGACGCCCGCCTGGCCGATGCCACCGCGGGCGATGCGTTCAGCGAATAAATGCTGGCCAGGCGCCGTGACAGCTGCATGGGCCATCCAGACTTGCGGACTCTGCCATCCTTCTGCTTCTCCCGGCGCCAGGGTTGAACGGAACAATGTCCACTGGATGCCGTAATCCGTACCGTCCTTTCCCTCGAGATTGGCGGTCAGATACCACCACTCAATGCGGAAATCGGGATGAGGGCCGTGATCTTTCGGAAAGCTAAGCTGGTGTCCGCGTTGAGGTACGGCAAAGCCTTCAGCCTCCGTGCCAAGCCCGGCATAGCCTTGCGGAAAGGCAGCAGTGGCCCAGCCGGCAAACAGCAGAGCGGTGACAGATCTAGCGTTCATTGGAAAACACCTTCAGCAATTCTGCCGGGGCCAGCCGGCTGAGACGGAGCGCCGGCAAAGTTGCCGCTGCAGCCGCTGCCAGCAATGCTAGCAGGAACAGGCGAAGCCAGTCTGCCGGAAACAGATACATGGGCAGCTCCCAGCCAAAAGCCTCAACATTGATCACGGCCAGCAACGCCCATGCCAGCAACAGACCCAGCGGCAGTGCCAGCATGGCAGTAAGGGCCGCCAGCAGAAGGCTCCGCAGCAGTTCGGCACCGGCCAGCTGGCGGCGGGTGAGGCCCATGGCCCAGACAGGCGCCAGCTGGGGCAGCCGCTGGCTCCACAATGTTAGAAGGCTTGCCAGCATGGCAAAGGCTGCCACTCCGAGGGTCAACAGGTTGAGCGCCGCCGTGATAATAAAGGTGCGGTCAAAGACGGACAGGGACCGGCCCTTGATCGTTGCTTGATCAATGATGTTTTCTCTTGGAATATCAAATCGTTCACGGATGGATCTGATGAGCGCTGGAACCTTGCCGGGAGACAGGCGCAGTCCGAATTGGCGATTCGGAATGTCGGGCGCATGCATAAGCAGCGTCTGCAAGGACACAATTGCCTGGCCATTCGGGTTGCCATAGTCGGAATAGATCCCTGCAATGGTCAATTCCCAACCGGGCGCAAGTTGCAGGCTACCGCCCGGTGAAAGGTCGTGGCGGCGTGCCAGTTGTTCATTGATCAGCAGTGCATTTCCAGTGGAAACCCTGTCCCAGACATCCGGCAGGCCTTGCAGCAGCGGCCAGTTGTCCCGGTAGGTCGCATCATCAACGACCCCATACAGCCGCAACGGTGCGCCCTTGTAGCGGATGTCATAACGGCGGATCGGTAATACAGTGATCTCTTGCTGCCTGAGCCAATCCGAAAGCTCGGCCCCCTGGATATCGGTGCTGGCAGTAACATAGACCTCCGCAGACAAACGCTGATCCAGCCAGCCGGTGAAGGTGAGGCGGAAGCTGGAAACCATTGTTCCGACGCCGATATTTGTGGCGAGGGCCAGGAGCAGCGCCATTAATGACATCGACATGCCTGGCAGCTGCGCCCGGGTATCAGCCCAGAGCCATCCGCCAAACGGAGACCGCGACAGCCGGGCTCCCAGCTTCAGCCCTCCGGAGATCAGGAGGGGAAGAAGCAGTGCCGCCCCCAGCATCACCCCGCCTAGAAATACAAACCCGGAAGTAAGTCCCTGGAAATTAATGAGAACAGCAATTCCTGCCACAATGCAGGAGGTACCGGCGAGGGCAGAGACCCGATGAGACTTCCCGGCTTGCTGGCCGCGGGCGCGTGTCGCCGGCGCACTCAGCAAAGGAAGGCGCCACAACACATAAAGTGCCTGTGCTCCGGCCAGAAATGTGCCGCCGACAGCCATTGCAAGCCCGGAAAATGCCCAGGAAGCGCGTAAGGAAAGGCTTCCGTCAACCGGCGCCCCATAGAGCCCAAAAAGCGTAGCGCTGACGTCAGGAAGCAGTGCCGCCGCTACCAGATAGCCGCCCGCGAGACCGATCAGCCCGGCTATCAGGGCAATAGCCGCGAGTTCAACGGCGAACAGACTTACAAGAACCTGCATCGGCACTCCAAGGCTGCGAAGGGTTCGGACCAGCCCGCGGCGCTGCTCCAAGCTTAGCAGGATCGAGCCTTGAACGATGAACAGCCCTACGGCAAAGGATAGCAAACCAAAGGCAGTCAGATTGAGGTGGAAACTGTCAGTGAGCTGCTTGGTATCTGCCGCCGCGCTTTCCGCTTCAGAAAGGGACAGTCTGGGGGCTAGCGTGTCGAGCGGCTGGAGCCCGGGCAGTTGATCGGGCAGGACCAGGAGATAGCTCAGCGTTTTTGGCCGCCGCAGCAAGCGGCTTGCCAAGCTCATGTCAGCCACCACCGCATTGCGTGGAAGCGCCCCGGCGGCGGTGATTGGATAAGGGGTGCGGTTGGCTTCAAGCAAGGCCGCGGTTTCCGGATGGGCAAACAGTCGCCCTGGCGGAATCAAGGCATCAAGAGGCGGTGCAGCGTCCTGCTCCGCGGCTCTTGCAAGCGCTGGGACCATGGGATGATTGAGAAGGTCAATGCCTATGATATCAAAGCTTTGGCGGCCAAACCTGACCGTGCCCTCCAGCACCGGAGCAAGTTGCCATCCTGCCCGGCGCAAGGCGATGTATTGCTCCAGGGGGATCGCTCCGTTCTCCGGCAGTAAACGGTCAGCATTTGCGGTGCCCAATTGCTCCGCCGCTTCTGCATAGCTGGCACGGGCCTCGCTGTTGATGGCCTGCACTGCCGACCAAAGACCTGTTGCCAAGGCCAGGCCTGCCACCAGCGTTGCCAATTGCAGCGGATGCCGCCGCCAGTGCGACAGGGTCGCCAGCAGCGCAGCGCGGATCATACGGCCCGGCCCTGTTGCAAATGCAATTTCCGGTCCAGCATCCGGGCAATGTCAGCTGAGTGGGTGACAAGAAACAGCGCCGCCCCGCTTTCCCGGACCAGTTCCAGCATCAGTTCCATCACTGCGGCGCTGGCGCTTTCGTCCAGATTGCCCGTGGGTTCATCTGCCAGCAGCAGCTTGGGGCGTACTGCCAGCGCCCGCCCAATGGCCACCCGCTGCTGCTGGCCGCCGGAAAGCTGCTCCGGGTAGCGGTCAAGCAGGCTGGTCAGTCCAAGGCGTTCCGCCAGACTGTGCCCCCATTGTTTATCCCACTTGCCGCCAAGCCGGGCATGCAGCGAGATATTTTGCCGGATGTTGAGTGAGGGTATCAGGTTAAATTGCTGGAAAACCAGCGAAACATCCCTTCTTCTCAGCGCAGCACGGCCAGAGTCCGTAAGGCCGGACAGGCACGTTCCGCAAATTTCGATTTCACCGCTGTCAAAAGTGTCCAGTGCACCAGCGAGATGCAGCAAGGTGCTTTTCCCAGAACCGCTGTCGCCCGTAAGTGCCAGGCTGTGCCCGGCCTCAAGATCCAAAGAAACCCCCCGCAAAACCAAGGTGTCCGTCGTTTGGCCAGAATAGGTCTTGGTCACATTGCGGATTTTCAGAACCATCCTGCGGCAGCCTCCGGCGTTTGGGTCTTCGTTTCCTGCCTGAGCACTGAATACTCATGATCCGGAGAAGTCCAGTGTGGCACAATCACTGAACCCTGCGTCGGCATCTGCATGTGGAGCAGTTAATCATTGCAGAAGGGATTTCCGAGGTGCAGCTATGGGTTACCGAATGTTTACATGGCCGGGAGTTGCGGGATGACACTGTGGAACCAGCTGCTGTGGGGGTCAGTCTATCTGAGCGTCTGCCTCATCCTGGAAGTCTCCGTTCTTGTCTGGTGCGCTGCTGTACTGAACAGACTCTCCGCGCGTTTTGTCAGACCGTACCGTGCCTGGCAGTTGGGCTTAATGCTCGTCGTGGCTATCTTTATCATTCTCGGCGGCCACACCGCCCAGGTCTGGATTTGGTCTTCGGCCTTTGTGTTGGTCGGAGCTATCGCTGACTGGAATACCTCCGTTTACTTTTCTTTGGCGACGTATACCACGCTGGGGTACGGAGACGTGGTTCTCGGGCCGGCTTTACGCATCTTTGCGGCTTTTGCTGCTGTGACCGGCTTATTTGGTTTCGGTATCAGTACAGCCTTTCTTGTAAGTGCTATGGGTCGAATTTTTTCAAAGCAAAATCAGAATGATAGCGATCAGTACTAAAGCACAGGCGCCATTAGCCTTGCCACTGGGGCGAGCACCCGCACCGGCAATTTCTGGCGGTCCAGCGGCAAGGTAAGCTCAGTCGCGTGCTGAAAATCACGGGCCAGCATTTCAGCCATTTCCGAAGCCGATGCCTTGTCGAAGAACAGCGCCGTGGTTTCGAAGTTCAGCCGAAAAGAGCGGTTATCGAGGTTCGCAGTGCCTATGCCGGTGATCGTGTCGTCAATGACAAAGCACTTCTGATGCATGAAGCCGCCCTGATACCGCAGAATTTTTACGCCTGCGTCTCTCAGTTCGTCAAAGAAGGCAAAGGCCGCAAGCCAAGGAAGATAGTGATCAACCGACTCCGGCAACAGGATCCGGACATCCAGCCCGCTCAACGCCGCATGTCTCAGAGCGGCATAAACTTCCTGGTCTGGCACAAAGTACGGTGAAGCCATCCAAACACGCTCAGTAGCGGCCGCGATTGCGGAGAAGAACAGCATTGAACCATTGTCGGTATAGTCGCCCGGACCAGTGGCAACAATCACTGCCGGGCGGTTCTGGGGGGAGGGCTCTGCCTCCCAATTGAGTAGATCCAGAACCGGCTCTTGGGTGCGCCAGTGCCAGTCCTCGGCACAAGCAAGTTGCAGCTGCTGCACAACCGGGCCGGTCAGACGCACATGCGTGTCCCGCCAAGGACCAAAAGCTGGATCCAGCCCCATATATTCGTCCCCGGCATTCAAACCGCCGGTAAATCCGGTACGGCCGTCGATGATAACGGATTTGCGGTGGTTTCGGAAATTGATACGCAGCCGGTGCCAGGGCGCACGCTGAACTGACGGGTCAATGATGTTTATCCCGGCGGCTTCCAGCGCCTTGAAGTATTCCCGAGGCAAGTGGCGGCTGCCGATGCTGTCCACCATGAACCAGATCGTGACACCGCGTCCAGCCGCAGCAATAAGCCGCTCCTGAAGTTGCAAGCCAATGCCGTCGGCATTCAGTATGTAGTATTGTACTAGGATGTATTCATTAGCGTTTTCAATTGCTTCGAAAATAGATCTGAAAGTTTTTGCGCCATTGATCAGCAGTTGCATGCCGTTGCCGCGGTACACGGGCAGCCCGGCTATTGCTTCAAACGGAGCGGCATTCACTGCCAGCGCATCAGCGCCTTCGACACGGGCGCTGGTGTAGTTCCGGGTGGCAATTACCGCCTGTTGCGCATCGCGGCTTGCGCGCCAGTAGCCTTTGAAGCGGTGGTGGCCAAAGATCATGTAGGCGGGCAGGGCGGCGACAGGGGCTGCCAGCAGGAATACCACCCAACCGATGGCACCTTGCGGTGTGCGGGCAGTTCGGGCCGCGCTCAACGCCGCCAGCCCTGCAGCGATCCAGATGGCGGCCACCGCAGCCGTGCTGAGTACAATCCAAAACATTCCAAGCGCCTTGAGATTTCGCCCTTTTCTTCAAACTAGTACCGGAAGAGCCCGCAGGCCATATGCAGTGCTGCCATCAAGTGACGCGGGTGCTAAAACCAAACCATGCCGCTGGCATTCCTGCGGTGGTTGTGGGACTTTGCAGCGATGCCGATCCTGCCTCCTCTTCGCCGCTGGCCAACAGCCCTGCTTACAGCCGCCCGTCGTTTCAACCGCAAGAACGGCTGGGTGATGAGCAGCCACATAGCCATGTCGATGATGCTGGCGTTGTTTCCCTTTGTTCTGTTCACGGTCGCGCTTGCTGGTACGGTGGCGGGCATACTATCGCAGGATGTTGAACTGGACAGCCTGACCGAGCTGGTCTTTGGCGCCTGGCCCGATTCCGTTGCCAAGCCGATCCTGCGAGAGCTTGAGGCGGTCTTGCGGACCTCAAGCACCCAGCTTGCCACATTGGGGGGTCTGTTTGCCTTGTACTTTGCCTCCAACGGCGTGGATGCGGTCCGTATTGCCATGGTGCAGGCCTATCATGACACCGACAGCCGGCCCTTCTGGAAAACTCGTGGCATATGCATCGGCCTAGTGATTCTGGGCGGAACCGGCATCCTCGCGGCAACAGTCTTTGAGCTGCTGCTGCCCCTCTATGTGCGTTACTTGGCTGACCTTCTGCCGTTTGGTCAGCTGGCAGGACAATGGGAAAAAGGGTTGAGCGGCATGCTCGCACTGCTGCTGCCTGCAGGCGCAGTGCTGGCGTTTCACATCCTGTTGCCAGGGCGGGTTCATAGATTTCGCCGAATTCTGCCGGGCGTCGTTTTGACACTGCTGCTATGGCTGGCGGCAGGCAGCGGTTTTGCCTTCTATGTCAGCTCCTTTGCACAGTATTCGGCCACATACGCTGGCCTGGCCGGGGCCATGGCGGCGATGATTTTTCTCTATCTGAACGCCGCGATCCTGATCCTTGGAGCGGAATTCAATGGGGCGCTGATCGATATGGCAGACAGCCAGCACCCATGACCTAGATGAGGATTTCCGGCAACTGTTTCCGGTTCTTCAACAATAAGGCAGCATCGCCACAATTCAGCCGCTCTTCAGTCCCAATCCCCCTGCAAACTGCAGAAAAGATGCGGGACCAGAAGGGGCCATCATGACAAAACTGCAAGACAAACTGCGCCACATGCGGCTGTTTGAACTGATGCGCCAGCGCGAGATGGCCAGCCATGTAAACCGCAAGTTGCGGGTGTCCCGGCTCACCGATGATGAAGGCGACGACGCGTTTTACCTGCGCTCCATGGCCACCCGGTCGCTGACTGCGCCGCACAGCCGCAGGATCTGAGTTCCGGTTAGCCGCGGAACCCCGTGGCGACCACAAACTTTTCAGAGCTGTCCGACCGCGAGGAGGGCGGCTTCATGTTGAACACCTTGGTGAACTTCTGCTTTAGCAGCTTTTGCAATTCCCCCTCGGCGCCGCCGGCAAGTACTTTGGCCACAAAGGTGCCCCCGTCTTCTAGCACATCAAAGGCAAAATAGGCCGCCGTTTCGCACAGCGAGATGATCCTCAGGTGGTCGGTCTGCTTGTGGCCTGAGCTTGCAGCAGCCATATCTGACATCACCACATCGGCCTTGCCGCCCAGCCATTCCTTGACCTTGTCGTCAGCGCCGTCGTCCATGAAGTCGAGCTGGTGGAACTCGGCACCGGCCAACGGTTCGACCTCCTGAAGATCCACCCCGATGATGCGGCCAATGGCTTTGCCCGGCTTTTCGCCAAGCGAATTGATCCGTTTCACCGCCACCTGAGCCCAGCCGCCTGGCGCACAGCCCAGATCCACCACCCGTGCGCCGTTGACCAGAAAGCGGAATTTGTCGTCCAGCTCCATGATCTTGAATGCCGCGCGGCCACGGTAGCCTTCGGCTTGGGCGCGTTTCACATAAGGGTCGTTCAGCTGCCGCTGCAGCCAGCGGGTAGAGCTGAGCTTGCGCCCGCGGGCGGATTTCACTTTGACCTTCAGGTCGCGCTGACCGCGTCCGGATGTGTTTTTACCAGTTGGTGTCTTTGCCATTTCGCCGCCTTCCGGGCCGGACCCGGAGCTTTAGAATTCCAAGCCATGTGACATAGGGTATTTGAACAGGATTTAGAAGGGGCCGTCTTCAAGAACCCCGTCCGCGCTCATCTGCGCGTAAAGCAGCCCTTCGCGAAGACCACGGTCCGCAACTGACAAACGGTCAGTTGGCCAGCACCTCAGCAAGGCCTGCAGGATGGCGGAGCCGGACATGATCAGTGCCTGCCGGTCCTCGCCGATGCGGGGGTCCCGGCGGCGGCCCTGCGGGCCAAGCTTCAGATATCCGCGGATCACCTTGTCGATCTGATCACTGGTCATCCGAAGCCCGTCCACCTTGGTACGGTCATAACGTTTAAGCCCAAGATGCGAGGCGGCGACCGTTGTCACCGTGCCAGAGGTGCCAACAATCTGGAACCCGGCGCGGGCCTGCTCATCCTTGTAGGGGGCGAAATCGGCCAGGTTCTCCTCGAAGAACCAGCTCATCAGGGCAAAGCGGGCAGCGTCATCTTCGACGTCGTTGAACTGGTCACGCAAAGTTGCCACGCCCAAGGGAACTGAGATCCAGTCGACGACCTTGGCCGCTGGAAAGGGGCTTTCGCCCGGGTGGAACCCATTGTGCAGCCGCATGATCGCCGAGGGCCGGTCGCGCCGCGGAATCGAGGAAATGTCGATCCAGACCAGTTCGGTCGAGCCGCCGCCGATGTCGACGACCAGCAACTGTGTGGTTTTGGTGGACACCAGCGGTGCGCAGGAGATCACCGCGAGCCGGGCTTCCTCCTCCGGCTGGATGATTTCCAGGGTCAGCCCGGTTTCCCGTTTCACCTGACGGATGAAGTCTCGCGAATTCTTGGCCCGGCGACAGGCCTCGGTTGCGACCAGCCGCATCCGCTTGACTCTGTTGCGCTTCAGTTTTTGCTGACAGATCCGCAGCGCCTGAATGGTACGCGCCATCGAGGCCCGCGACAGCCGTCCGGTCCGCTCCAGTCCGGCGCCGAGTTGCACCGACTTGGAGAAACTGTCGACCACATGGAAACCGCTGCCCTTAGGCTGGGCGATCAGCATGCGGCAGCTATTTGTACCCAGATCCAGTGCAGCGTAAAGCGCATCGGGATCGGGCCGGGCCGGTGCAGGGGTCTCAACCGCCTTGGGAAACGCGCCCGCACCTTTCGAGCGCCTGGGCGCCATGATTCACGCCCTCCGATTATCGTGTTAAGAATGACAATAGGTGCGCGCGGGCAGCGGCGCAAGCGCCGGAGGGCAGAAGCGAAGCAATTTCCGCCCGGTACCGGATATCTCATAATCCAGATGAATATTTTTGCGCCTTAGCCCTGTGGTGTTTGAAGGGGTACAAAGCTAGGGTCCCGGCAGGAAAAACGTCGCTCTATCTCTTCACGTTGTCGAAAATCGACCAACGTGCAAGCGGCCGCCACTCTAGAACGTGGTCTATCCAGGTGAGGAGGAAATCAGGGTATGCCCGACGTTACGATCGTATACTGGCGCGACATCCCCGCGCAGGTCATCGTTGGCAAAGGCCGCCGCGGCGCAAAGCGGCAGCTTGAAGAACGGTTCGAGCAGGCCATTGACCGCGCGGCAATGAAGGTGAACGCCAAGGACAGCGACGCCTATCTTGCCGAATGGCGCAAGGCTGCACCCTTTGCCGCTGAAGGCGAGGCGACTGACATCGCCGAGGCAGAGGCAACCCGCTTGGAAGCAGAATACGATCAGGACCGCCTGAAAGCGCTGATCGCAAACGACGGATGGGCGTGAGCCTGACACCACTATGGGAGGCCGTGATGGCTTTGCTGAACTTTAAGAAACGCGATTCTGGCGCAGGCCAGGCTGCCACCCCTGAAATGGAGGCCTTTCTGAAGGGCTACTCCATCGAGGTGATGCCGCGTACCGCGGCGAAGGTCGAAGATTTCCGCGACCTGCTGCCCGCCGGCACCCGCGTCTACATCGCGCATATCGAAGGCACCCCGATCGAGGACATGGTCGCTACCGCCAAGCGCATCGCCGGCGAAGGCTATGATGTGATGCCGCACTTCCCGGCGCGGATCATCAAAGACAAGGCGACCCTGGGCGACTGGATCAACCGTTACCAGGGCGAAGCCGGTGTCAAGCAAGGCCTGATTCTAGCTGGCGGCGTTGCCAAGCCGCATGGTGATTTCGACTCCTCGATGCAATTGCTGGAAACCGGCCTGTTCGACGAAGCCGGCTTCACAAACCTGCATGTGGCCGGCCACCCCGAGCCGAACCTGGACATCGACCCGAACGGCGGCCGTGCCAACACCTATTCCGCTCTGGACTGGAAGCAGGAATTCTCTAAGCGCACTGATGCACAGATGGCGCTGGCAACCCAGTTCTGCTTCGAAGCCCAGCCGGTCATCGAATGGGTGAACGAGCTGAAAGAGCGCGGCATGAACCTGCCGGTTCACATTGGCATCGCCGGCCCGGCGAAGCTGCAGACCATGATCAAGTTCGCAATCGCATGCGGCGTTGGCCCGTCGCTGAAAGTGCTGCAAAAGCGTGCGAAAGACGTTTCCAAGCTGCTGCTGCCGCACGAGCCGGGCGAGATCCTGGCGGATCTGGCAGCCCATAAGGCGGCCAACCCGGACTTCCAGATCGAGAAGGTCCACTTCTTCCCGCTGGGCGGCATCAAGACCAATGCCACCTGGGCGATCAACAACGGCGGCGAGTCCGCCAAGCCGGTTAACTCCTGAGACCTTAAGGATCAAAAATGACCCGTACAGTCGTAGAATCAAAAACAAAAACCGCGATCCTGGGCTTTGACGAGCCCTTCTGCGTGATCGGTGAGCGCATCAACCCGACCGGCCGTAAGAAACTGGCGGCCGAGCTGGAAGCCGGCGATTTCTCCACTGTTGAGAAAGACGCCCTGGCTCAAGTGATGGCCGGTGCCAACATCCTCGATATCAACGCCGGTGTGGTTTACAACTCCAACCCGAACCCGAACGAGACCGAGCCGCCGCTGATGACCAAAATCGTCGAGCTGGTGCAAGGCCTGACCGATGTGCCGCTGTGTATCGACTCCTCGGTTCCGGGCGCACTGGAAGCCGGTCTGGCCGCTGCTGAAGGCCGTCCGCTGCTGAACTCCGTGACCGGCGAAGAAGACCGTCTGGAAATGGTGCTGCCCCTGGTCAAGAAGTACAACGTACCGGTTGTGGCGATCTCCAACGACGACACTGGCATCTCCGAAGATCCGGAAGTGCGTTTCGCGGTTGCCAAGAAGATCGTTGAGCGCGCGGCTGATTTCGGCATCCCTGCGCACGACATCGTGGTTGACCCGCTGGTGATGCCGATCGGCGCTATGGCAACCGCCGGCCAGCAGGTGTTTGAACTGGTCCGCAAGCTGCGGATGGAGCTGGGTGTGAACACCACTTGCGGTGCGTCGAACATCTCCTTCGGCCTGCCGAACCGTCACGGCATCAACAACGCCTTCCTGCCGATGGCTATGGCTGCGGGCATGACCTCCGCGATTATGAACCCGGTTGCTCTGCCGATCACTCAGAAGAAGATCGCCGAGAAAAAAGCCGAAGTCGAAGCCGCTGGCATCATCCTTCCGGAAGGCATGGAAGACGAGGCCTTTGTTCAGATGTTCGGCCTGGGTTCCACCAAGCCGAAGGCGGGCAAGGAAATGGAAGCCATCCGCGCGGCCAACCTGCTGACCAACAACGACCCGCACGGGGGCGACTGGATCAAGTTCAACAAAGCGCCCGCCGCTGAAGGCGAAGAAGGCCGCGGCCGTGGCGGCCGTTCCGGCGGACGCCGCCGCCGCGCTTGATCCGCGCAGTAAAGAACTGATTGGAAGCCGGGCCAAGCGCCTGGCTTTCTTTTTTACAGCAGAAGTTGACGGCGCAGTTTGCATCCAGAAACCTGCAGAATGCAAACCAATCGGGAGCACGAAACGCAAATTGCTGCTTGAACCGGCAGCAATCGGAAACTGTCTATCGTGGGAAAAATGGCGGAGAGACAGGGATTCGAACCCTGGGTGGGCTTGCACCCACAACGGTTTTCGAGACCGCCCCGTTCGACCACTCCGGCACCTCTCCGCGGGGGTCTGGTGGGGCAGCGTTTAAGGTTGATTCCGGGCAGGTGCAAGGGGGAAATGCAGCTTTGCAAAAAAAAGCCGGTTTTCCGTTGTCAGCCAAAGGTTTTTGCCTAGATTTGCCCTATGCGTAACACTCTCCGATTGCCCACCGTCCTGACCTGTGTCCTGTTGCTTCTGAGCTTGGCGCTCGTAGCTTCTATTCGGCCTGCACAAGCGGCAGACCGCGACCGCGTGGAGGCATTTCTGGAAGTGACCGGGTTCGACGTTGCTTTGGACAGCATCGCACTCTCCGCCTCTAGCGCGCCATTGATGCTGGGTGTTGATGCGGGCGCATTCGGAAACCAGTGGACCGAAATGTCGGAAGAGGTCTTCGACACCATGGAAATGCGCGTCCTGGCGTTGGAGATCCTGGAGAAGACCCTGGATGATGAAGCCTTGGATCATGCAGCCGGCTTTTATGCCAGCGAACTAGGGCAGCGGCTGGTGCGGGCCGAGAACGCCTCCCATTTGATCGAAGATGACGAGGTTAAGCAGATCGCCGGAAACCGGATCATTTCCGATTTGGTCAAGGCCGGCAGCAAGCGTGTAGCCATGTATCAGCGCATGGTTACTGCCATTGATGCAGCAGGCACCGGGGTAAAAGCACTGCAGCAGATTCAATTCCGTTTCCTCATGGCGGCTGCCGCTGCCGGCGTGATCGAACTGGAATTGGACGCCGAAGGGCTGCGGGCGCTGATGAAGGAGCAAGAGGGGGAGTTGCGGCTCAGCCTTCAGGCTTCCAGCCTGGCAGCCTCTGCCTATACCTACCAAGCCTTCACAGACGCTGAAGTTGAGGTCTACGTCGAGGCACTGGAAGAAGCCCCGATGCAGCGGGTATACGAACTGTTGAATGCAGTGCAGTACGAGATTACCGCCAACCGTTTCGAGGAGCTGGCGCATCGTATGGCCGAGCTGATTCCAGGACAGGATATCTGATCCGCCGGAGCTTTCTGAGGGACCTGTGGAAAACAGGTTGACACATCCGTCTTTCCGAACCATAAGCCCGCATCCCGGCCCGGAATCCGTGTGCCGGGGTTTATTTGTAATACGCCCCTGAAATGGGCGCGCTGTTCGAGGCGGCATCTGCCGAAACACCCGCAAGGGGGCCGTAGGACGCGGTTAGAAAAGGAAAGACGCACATGTTTGCGGTCCTCAAGACTGGCGGCAAGCAGTACAAGGTTCAGGCGGGCGACGTGCTCCGCGTTGAAAAACTGGCTGCTGATGCTGGCGAAACCATCCAATTCGACGAAGTTCTGATGCTGGGCGGCGACGCACCGGTTGTTGGCGCTCCGCTGGTCGAAGGCGCTGCTGTGAAGGCAGAGGTCATCGATCAGATCAAAGGCGACAAGGTCATCAACTTCGTCAAACGCCGCCGGAAGCACTCCTCCAAGCGCACCGTCGGCCACCGTCAGAAGCTGACCCTGGTCCGGATCACCGAGATCCTGGCGTCTGGCGCAACCAAAGCTGCTCCGAAAGCCGCTGCCAAAGCTGCACCTGCTGCCGCTGAAGCCGCCGCCTCGGACGACCTGACTGCCCTGACCGGCGTCGGCCCCGCAGCTGCCAAGAAACTGGCAGAAGCAGGCCTCACCAGCTTTGCTCAGATCGCAGCCTTGTCGGAAGACGACATTGCTGGTATCGAAGCAATCAAAGTGAAGCCCGAGTGGGTTGAGCAGGCCAAAGAGCTGGCCAAAGGCTAAGGAGAGAGAGAATGGCACATAAGAAAGCTGGCGGTTCCTCACGTAACGGCCGCGACTCCGCGGGCCGCCGCCTTGGCGTGAAACTCTACGGTGGCCAGGCAGCCATCGCAGGCAACATCATCGTGCGTCAGCGCGGCACCAAGTTTTGGCCGGGCGAAGGCGTGGGCATTGGCAAAGACCACACTCTGTTTGCCACTGCTGACGGTGCTGTAAGCTTCCGTAAGGGCCTGAAAGGCCGCACCTTTGTGTCGGTTCTCCCAGTGGCGGAGGCCGCTGAGTAAGCCGACCCGAACGGTAAAGAAATCTTTAGGGGGATCGGCTATACAGCCGGTCCCCTTTTCTGTTTTCTGATTGTGAGTTGAACATGGTTTCCCCAGCAAAGATGAAGGCCCGGTCTGCGGCTTGGCACCGGTCTTGTGCTCACGCTGCGTCAACGGGAAGTTTCGTTGAATTTGAAGACAATGCGCCTTGTCGTTACGGCAGCGCATGCACATCTGAACTGAAACGCCGCAACCACAAGGGTAAACGCCACCGGAAGACTTTTGGCAGAGGAGGAGCACGTCCATGAACCTGGAGCAGATCGTGAACCAGCAGGTCATCGAAACAGAGCGTTTTATTCTGCGCCCGCTGCGAAAGTCCGACGCCGGGCTGATCTCCCATTATGCTGGTGAGGAGCGTTTGGCACGCATGACCCGCTCGGTCCCGCACCCGCTTCCGCCCGGTGCTGTCGAGGCCTACGTTGCCCGGGCCATGGCTGAGGAGCGCGACGAGGACGTCTGGGTGATCGACGGCACAGTCGACGGCGATGCCGAGCTGAAAGGCGTGATCGGCCTTAAGCGGATGGACCGTAACCAGTCCGAGGTCTCTTATTGGACGGCACCGCCGTTTTGGAATACTGGACTTGCCTCCGCCGCGCTGAAAGCACTGGTGGACGCAAACCCGAAAAACAATGATGCAATGTTTGCATGTGTATTTCAGGACAATCCGGCTTCGGCCCGGGTGCTGATCCATTGCGGCTTTGACTACCTGGGGGATGCCGAAAGCTACTCGGTTGCCCGCGATACAACTGTCCCAACCTGGACCTACAGCCGAAAACTGTGATTGGCGCCGCGCGCGCTTTGCGGTAAGGCAAACGAAACATCCCGCAAGAGTCCCAAGCTCTTGCGGGACACTTGTACTGCGCGGACGGGGCAGGGTGCCTGCCGCATTAAGGAGCTGACATGAAATTCCTCGATCTGGCAAAGGTCTATATCCGCTCGGGCGCCGGCGGGAACGGCTGCGTCAGCTTCCGCCGCGAGAAGTACATCGAATACGGCGGGCCGGACGGGGGCGACGGCGGCAAGGGCGGTTCGGTCTGGGCTGAGGTGACTGAAGGGCTCAATACCCTGATCGATTTCCGCTATCAGCAGCATTTCTTTGCCAAAAACGGCCAGTCCGGCATGGGCCGCCAGCGCACCGGCAAGGACGGCGACGACATTGTGCTGCGTGTCCCCGTGGGGACAGAGATCCTGGATGAGGATGAAGAAACCGTCCTGGCCGATCTCACCGAGCCCGGTGCCCGCGTTCTGCTGGCAAAGGGCGGCAATGGCGGCTTTGGTAACCTCCACTTTAAATCAGCCACCAACCAGGCGCCGCGCCGGGCCAACCCTGGTCAGGAAGGCGTTGAGCGCACCATCTGGCTGCGGCTCAAACTGATTGCCGATGCAGGCCTTCTGGGGCTGCCCAATGCGGGCAAATCCACCTTCCTGTCGGCTACCTCCAACGCGCGGCCAAAGATTGCGGATTACCCGTTTACCACGCTGCACCCGAACCTGGGTGTCGTTGGCATCGACAATACCGAATTTGTGGTGGCCGACATCCCCGGTTTGATCGAAGGCGCCCATGAAGGCCGAGGCATTGGCGACCGTTTTCTGGGCCATGTGGAACGCTGCGCGGTGCTGCTGCATCTGGTGGACGGTACGTCCGAAACCGTGGTCGAGGATTACGAGACCATTATCGGCGAGCTGGAGGCATATGGCGGGGAATTGGCCACCAAGACCCGGATCACCGCACTGAACAAGGTTGATGCGATTGATCCTGAAGAGCTGAAGGAAAAACGTGCCGCTCTCGAAGCAGCTGTCGGCAGTCCGGTGCACCTGATGTCCGGCGTCAGCCGCGAAGGCCTGAACGAAATTCTGCGGGCCCTGCGCAATGAGATCGACGATGACCGGCTGCGCATGAAACCCGCCGAGGAGGAAAAGCCTTGGCAGCCCTGAGCTCGTCAAAACGGATTGTTGTCAAGATCGGCTCGGCCCTCCTGGTCGACCGTGAAACCGGCGAGTTACGGGCAGGATGGCTTCACTCGCTGGCCAACGATGTGGCTTGGTTGAAGTCTCATGGAACCGATGTGGTGCTGGTCTCCTCCGGCTCGATCGCGCTAGGCCGCGGTGTCCTCGGTCTGCAGAGCGCAGACTTGCCGCTGGAACAATCACAAGCAGCCGCAGCAGTCGGACAGATCCGGCTGGCCCGTGCTTATGAAGAGGCCTTGGCGCCGCACCGGATTACGACTGCTCAGGTCCTGGTGACACTGGAAGACAGCGAGAACCGCCGCCGCTATCTGAACTCCCGCGCG
>JBFOLS010000149.1:0-5372 GCA_040830225.1 Leisingera sp. | reverse complement strand
AGGGTAAAGCCGGTCGGCCCCTTTGCTTCGATCAGCTTCAGCGCCGCCTCGACCAAAGCCTGGCGCAGATTGCCGTGATGATAACCGCGTTTAGGCATCCCAGATGTCCGGGCCTCCGCAAATCTTGGTGTCCAGGGCTCCAATCGCCTTGGTGTCCTTGTTTTCATAATCAATGCTGCTCAGCACCGAGCGGATAGCCATCAGCCGTGCCCGTCTTTTGTCATCCGAGCGCACCACGGTCCAGGGGGCCTCACTGCAATGGCTGCGTTCAATAGTTTCGGAAATGGCTGCGGTGTAGGCGTCCCATTTCTCCAGCCCTTTCACGTCGATGCTGCTCAGCTTCCATTGTTTCAGCGGATCGGACTCGCGGGCCATGAACCGGCGCAACTGCTCGGCCCGGCTTACGTTCAGCCAGAACTTGAACAGCTGAACGCCGTCCTCCACCAACGCTTGCTCAAAGCCCTTAACCTGGTGAAAAAACCGTTCGCGCTGATCATCGGTGCAGAATCCAAGCACCTTTTCAACCGCGCCGCGGTTGTACCAGCTGCGGTCGAAGAAGACGATTTCACCGCCGGCAGGCAGATGCTGAATGTAACGCTGGAAATACCATTGGCTCTGCTCGGTTTCGGTTGGTTTCGAGAGCGCCACAACCCGGGCGCCGCGCGGGTTGAGGTTTTCGCGGAACCGCTTGATGGTGCCGCCCTTTCCGGCGGCATCGCGGCCCTCGAACACGATGGCAATGCGATGGCCAGACGTTTTTATCCAAGCCTGCAGTTTGACCAGTTCGATTTGCAGCAGTTCCAGTTCCTGCTCATAGGTTTTGCGTTTCACCCGTTGCCGGTGCGGATAGCTGCGAGAGAGGATTTCATCTTTGTCGGCGTCTTGAATGTCGTTGCGGATTTGATCCGGAGCACCGGTCTCGTAAAAGCGGCTGATGGCCCCGTCGAATGGCAGCTGCATGTGTAAAACCCTTCTGTCCTCAATCCTTTATATGGTGAGGCAGTATGGAATGTGAATCTGTTTAACGCAAATTTGCGCGGGCCGAGGCGTGGTGCACTGCGGCGGCAACATCTTTGGTTGCAACGTGATGAGGCATGTGCCCGATACCGTCGAGCAGAGTGAGGCGGGCATGCGGGACATCGCGGGAAAGCTGCCGGGCGTGGATGTCCGGGCTGACGGTGCTGTCAGCCATGCCGTGGATGATTTCAACCGGAACATTAATTTGCCGGTAAAGCGGTGCCAGGGATTTCACTTCTGCAAGAAGATTGGTTCGCTGCAGGGCGTTGGCCCGCAGCGAAGCCCTTCGCAGGGTCAGGCCGACGCCGAAATGATCAGCATAGCCATCCGGGACTGGCTGAGGCGCAAAAACTGCGTCCAGAGACTCCATGACTGTGGCGCGGGACACAAAGGCGGTGAGGGCAGGGACCGCAACCGCGCTGCCGGCACGGGAAGAGGTCACCCGGTAGAATATGTCCAGCGGCGTGTCCCAGGGGTGCGAAACCCCCGCAACCGAGACCAGTGCTGAAAGCGCATCAGGATGGCCCACGGCCCAGGCCAGGGCAACGGCCCCACCGTAGCTTTGCCCCAGAACGATGGGCTTCTCCGCCCCCATCTGCGCCGCGGCCTGCCTAAGGATATCCGCTTGCTGCCGGATGCTGGCGCCGTTGCCGTTCAGCGGGCTGGAATAGCCAAGGCCGGGACGGTCGAAGATCAAAATTCGGTAGTCCCCGGCCAGCGCAGGTGCCAGCCGGAACGTCATATCGCGGGTGTTGCCGCTGGATCCGTGGATCAGAACCAAGTCCGGCGCGCTGCCTCTGGGCCGGCCCATCTCGACAACATGCACCCGGTGGCCGCCGACCTCTAAAAACCGGCCCTGCGGAGGATAGCCGGCCTCCGCCTGGGCTTCGTTGGCAGCCGCCTTCCAAAGGGTGCTGCCCCACGTCAGCGCGGCCAGAAGAAACAGGGCAAAGCTTATTCCCACAGCCTTCTTCAGGCGCGCAGGTCCGTCATCTCGACGCCGATCCGGTTGAGGTCGTACGGCGTGGTTTCATAGATCTCGCTGATCCAATTGGTGTAAAGCAGATGCGCATGGCTGCGCCAGCGGTTCAGAGGCTGCCGGCTGGGGTCATCGTCCGGGTAGTAGTTGCCCGGCACGTTGATCGGGGTGCCATTGGCCACGTCGCGGTCGTATTCCTGCTTCAGCGTATCGTTGTCGTACTCGAAATGGTTGAAGATATAGAGCGCGCGGTGCGCAGGATCCTCAACCAGGCAGGGGCCGACCTCGTCGCTGCCCAGCAGCGTCGTCAGTCCGGGTGCAGCGTTGATTTCATCCTGTTTCATCTCGGTCCAGCGGCTGACCGGGATCACGAAATCATCCGAAAATCCGCGCAAGTAGGGAGAGGCCGGCGCCAGGTTCTGATGCCGGAAACAGCCGAAAGCCTTGTGTTCCAGCATGTGCTTCTTCACACCATGGAAATGGTTGATCATCGCCATGCCGCCCCAGCAGACGCCGAAGGTGGAATGCACGTTGGTCTGGGTCCAGTCCATCACCTCGCGCAGTTCGTCCCAATAGGTTACATCGGTAAACTCAAGATGCTCGATCGGGGCGCCGGTGATGATCAGCCCGTCGAACTTCTCATGCTTCACCTCCTGGAAAGGGCGGTAGAACTCAGCCATATGCGCCGCCGCGGTGTTCTTGGTGCGGTGCTCGCTCATCCTGATCAGGTTCAGGTCGATCTGCAGCGGTGTGGCGCCGATCAGCCGGGCAAACTGGTTCTCGGTCTGGATCTTCTTGGGCATCAGGTTGAGAAGCCCGATGCGGATCGGCCGGATATCCTGACGCGCCGCCTGATCCGGCGACATGACCATCACGCCTTCGTTCTTCAGAACGTCATAGGCGGGGAGGTCTGCGGGGATCTTGATGGGCATGTCAGTGTCCTGATTTGCGGAAATATGTGCGATATAGCGGAAGCTGTCAGATAAGCCGGTTAGGCGCGCGCCTCAAGGGCTGTTGCGATCAAATCTATGAAACCGGCCTCATCCTTGACGGCTGAAATTTGATCGGCGGTGACGGTGACGCCCCAATTGTCCGCCATCGCCTGATAGCGCGGCTGGCGGTGTGCCAGCGCCTGTGCATAGGTCCAGCGGATAAAGGCATCAGGGTCCACATCCCCTTCAGCTACCCCGTTTTCCTGAAGATACTCTTGCCAGACCCGGTCCAGAAACTCGGGCTGATAGGACATCGGCTTGGGGGCACGGTCGAACCGGCGGACCAGTTCCTCGGTATGGGCATCGCTGCCTTTGATCCAGACCATCAGCGTGTGCTTGCTGAGCTCGGACAGGATCTGGTCGTTAGGGTCATTGGCATCAACCCATTCACAGATCGACCCGCCGGTGTCGCAGATGAAGTTGGGATAGCCATAAAGCTGCTGGGCACGGCCCTCGAAATACTCGGTGTCCAGAAGCGCACGGATTTCGGCAATCCGGAACTGCTCCTGCCGGTGCTTGTACTCCTCTATCGGCAGCCCGCCCTTGGCCTCGTCGCCGGGCTTGCCCAGGTAGGAGGCCACCGGCGTCAGATTCTCAAAGGTGATGTTGGAGCCGATATAGATCGAATCCGACAGCAGAAGCTCACGCAGGAAGGGCACCTTCATCGCCTCGGCCTTGGCGTTGTCGGCGATGTATTCACCCATATAGCGGGTGCCGATGCGGTAATCGATCGAATAGTGGAACCAGCTGCCCGCGCCACGCAGGATGTTGCTGACATAGGTTTTGCCAAGCCCGGACATGCCAAAGAACAGCACCCGTTTGTTGGGCGCATTGCGCCAGTCCTGTGCGGAAGAGTAGAGCATCGAGGTTCCAAGTCCCTGGAGGTTTCACGCCTTGCTAATCACCTGCGCGGGCTTGGTCAATTGCGAGGTCAGCTCCGGGCGCGCTTGCGCCGTAAAACCGG
Organism: Leisingera sp.; assembly: GCA_040830225.1. Lineage (GTDB taxonomy): Bacteria > Pseudomonadota > Alphaproteobacteria > Rhodobacterales > Rhodobacteraceae > Leisingera. The sequence goes on along the minus strand of JBFOLS010000149.1, from coordinate 1,420 downwards.
CTTGCCGTTAAGTATCACCAGCCCGGCGGCCAGCAGGGCAAAACCTGCGTAGGCCTGCGGCTTCAGCTCTTCCCACAGCACCCAGGCACCCAGCAAAATGGCCACCGGCGGGATGATCAGCGTAACCAGCATCAGGTTTCCGCTGCCCGCCAGTGCCAGCACCCGGTAATAGAGCAGATAGGCGCCAGCCGTGGCGATCAGCGAGAAATAGGCAACGGAGACCCAGGTGCAGGTTTCCAAGGTAAAGGAGACCGGCCCGTCGATCAGCAGCGCGGCGGGCAGCAAACAGACGGTCGAGCCTGTCAGCATTCCTGCCGCGGCAACCTGAGGCGCCAAGCCGGACAGATTCAGCCGCGCCCAGGCGCTGGCAAAGGCATAAGAGACGGTGCCTGCCAGAACCGCCAGTTGTGCGCTGCTGCGGATGTCGAAATCGGCGAATTGCTCAAGTCCGATGGCGGTGGCGACGCCGAGGAAGCCCAGCGTTACCCCCAGCGCCTTGCGCGCCGTCAGCCGTTCGTCGGCAAAAATCATGGCGGCCACGATTACACCGAAGATCGCGGTGGCGGCATTCAGGATCGAGGTGAGGCCGGTCTCGATGTAGAGCTGCCCCCATGCCATCAGCCCGAATGGGATCACGTTGTTCAAGAGCCCCATCACCAGGAAGGCGCCCCAAATGCGCGGCTCCTTTGGCACCGGCAGCCGCATTATCCAGACAACCGCCCACAGCAACAGTGCCGCCCAGCCGCAGCGGTGCAGCACCAGGGTGATGACGGGGATTTCATCCAGGGCAATGCGGATCGACAGAAACGATCCGCCCCAGATCACGCCGAGCAGGATCAGCTCGGCCCAGGCACGGGGGGATATGGTCTTTTGCGGGCTCATGAAGATCAGCTAGCGCGCGGGATTCCCGCAATCGACCCGTTTCTTGCGGCAAACGCACTTTGAGACTGGCAGACTTGTACTTTCATGCTCCGCTAGCAGGCAGCCTTGGGAGTTGCGCCACTGCAAAGGTAAATCTGCTGTTTGCTGCGCTTTGACCCGGACCTCCCGATTGCCTTCCAAAAGAGAGTTCCGGCAAGGGGGCTGGCGGAAGATCCCGCGCCTGCATGGATGCTGCCTAAGATGAAGGGTTCTCCGCTTTGCACTGAAGCGCGGAGGGATCTCTGGCCGAATTATCCGGGGATTGAAGGCAAAGTTGCGCTTGCTGTGACCCGATGGCGCCAGCCTATCCGGATGCGGATTTCGGATAGGTGACGATGATCGTCGCGCAACCGGAAATCGCGTGCTGTTCTATTGCTTCCGGGATCGTGCCGATGTCGCAGAACACCGTTCTCGCAGTTGGCTTGGACACATCCGCCGCGATGGTGACTGCAGTGTGCGGGGCCATGCCGTTGCGAAGCAGCCCGTCCCTGAGCCGCGT
>JBFOLS010000148.1:0-11818 GCA_040830225.1 Leisingera sp. | reverse complement strand
CGATGAGCGGGTCTGTGGGTCGCTCTTCCCCACCATGATAGGTAGAGTGTCGCACCGTGAAGGTGGGTTCTTAAGATCCAGTAAAGGAGCCGTTTATGTATCGCGCATCTTGGTTCCGGAGAGAATCCTATGCAACAGCTCCGGCTGGGTTCAACGAATGTTCAGTCAACACTCTAGCGAAGCGAACCAGCTTGGGTTCATGAAATGGAGAATGAGAAAAAATGCGGTTTTCTGACTAACGCGGTCGAGGTCCTATTGACCTCGGTAAAGGGCTGATTTAGGTAGGCCAAGTTCTTGGCGGGTATGGTGAAATGGTATCATAAGAGCCTTCCAAGCTTAAGGTGCGGGTTCGATTCCCGCTACCCGCTCCAAGAATTCCTCCCCGACAAGTTGCCTGCAAAGTGTTGCAAGGTGTTTTGCCAGATCAGTGAAATAGAACGTCTTTCTAACGCTAAAGTACTAGTCTTCCAAGCTTAAGGTGCGGGTTAGATTCCCGCTACCCGCTCCAGACTTCTCTGAAATTGCCGGATTGGAACGATCTGCCGCGGCGGCAGCCCGTTTTCTTGCATTTTTTTAAACTGCTGGAAGCTTGACGCCGCCGGGCTGCAGGGCCATGAACCTTTGCACATGCGGCGGGTGCAGATCCGCAGCGATGCAAGACTGCTTAAAGGATCCGGAATGGCGCGAAATCAGGCAGCCCCGAACGCGGAACAGGAGCGGGCGAGCTCCCGGAAAATTGGTGTGCTGTCGGCACTGTGGCCGTTCATGCGTCCGTACCGCGTGCTGATGTTCGCAGCCACCTGCGCGCTGGTGATGACGGCGGGGCTGTCGCTGACGCTGCCTTTGGCGGTGCGCCGGGTGGTGGATAATTTCCGGGTGTCCGATTCCGAACTGCTGAACCTCTATTTCAGTGCCGCGCTGGTGATTGCCGCGCTGCTGGCCGTCGGTACCGGCGTGCGCTATGCGCTGGTGACGCGCCTGGGTGAGCGCGTGGTGGCCGATATCCGCAAGGCGGTGTTCGACCGGGTGATCGGTATGAGCCCGGAGTTTTACGAGCGGATCATGACCGGCGAAGTGCTGAGCCGGATCACCACCGACACAACGCTGATCCAGTCGGTGCTGGGGTCTTCGGTGTCAATTGCGCTGCGCAACCTTCTGATCTTCCTGGGCGGCATGGTGCTGATGCTGCTGACCTCGGCCAAGCTGACCATGCTGGTGCTGCTGATTGTGCCGGCTGTGATTGTTCCGATCCTGGTGCTGGGCCGCCGCCTCCGGGCGATCAGCAAAGAGAACCAGGACTGGATTGCCGCCTCATCTGGCAATGCGGGCGAGGCGCTGGGAGCGGTGCAGACCGTGCAGGCCTTTACTCATGAAAGCGCCAGCCGGCAGAAATTCGGCGAGATGACCGAGACCGCCTATGAGGTCTCGCGCCGCCGGATCCAGACCCGGGCTTGTCTGACTGTGATCGTGATCTTCCTGGTGTTTTCCGGCATTGTTGGCGTCTTGTGGATGGGCGCCAATGACGTGCGCGCAGGTGTGATGAGCGAGGGCACCCTGATCCAGTTTGTGATCTACTCGGTTCTGGTTGCCGGTTCGGTCGCCGCTCTGTCGGAGATCTGGAGTGAATTGCAGCGCGCCGCCGGTGCCACCGAACGGCTGGTGGAACTGCTGAGCGCTGAGGATACCGTGCTGGACCCGGCTTTGGCGCAGGTGCTGCCCGCGCCGGTTAAGGGCGAGATCGAATTCGACAATGTCTCGTTCCGCTATCCCGCTCGCCCGGATGTCTCGGCGCTGGAGGATGTGTCGCTGACGGTGAAGCCGGGTGAGACCGTGGCTTTTGTCGGCCCGTCCGGCGCAGGCAAGACCACCGTTATCCAGCTGCTGCAGCGCTTTTACGACCCCAACCAAGGGGCGGTGAAGCTGGATGGCGTCGCGCTGAACGATTTGCAGCGTGATGCGTTCCGCCATTACATCGCGATGGTGCCGCAGGATCCGGTGATCTTTGCTGCCTCTGCACTTGAAAACATCCGGTTTGGCCGGCCTGAGGCAACGGATGCCGAAGTGGAAGCCGCTGCAAAGGCCGCTGCGGCGCATGATTTCATCTCGAAGCTGCCCGAAGGCTACGGCAGTTTTGTCGGTGAGCGCGGCGTGATGCTGTCGGGAGGCCAGAAGCAGCGGATTGCAATTGCCCGTGCCATTCTGCGCGATGCGCCGGTGCTGCTGCTGGATGAGGCGACCTCGGCGCTGGATGCGGAAAGCGAGCGGCTGGTGCAGGCGGCCGTGGATGAGCTGAGCCAGGGCCGCACCACGCTGATCGTGGCGCACCGTCTGGCGACCGTGAAAAAGGCCGACCGGATTGTGGTGATGGACCAGGGCCGGATTGTGGCCACCGGCACCCATGATGAGCTGGTGGCCGAGGGCGGGCTGTATGCGCGCCTGGCGAAGCTGCAATTCACCGAAGGCCTGGCGGCGGAATAATCGCGGCACAGCGTGAAACCTCATGACGCCCCGGACCGTTTCCGGGGCGTTTTCAGTTGAAACGGGCCCCGGACCGGGGTTGGCGCCACGTCATTGCACAGATTGCCTTGGCGTGACCCTGAGCGGGCGCTTGCGCAAATATGCGTTTTCAATAGTCTGGGCGTAATCAGAACACACCCCAAACAACGGGTGGAACGGGGAGGAGATCTATGAGTTTTTCGGGAATCGCGGACCGCGATGCGCTGCAGAACGAAATGCCGTGGGAGGCGCGGGAGCTTCCTGCCACGCTCTATGGGCTGCTGTCGCGCACCGCTGGCAAATACCCGAACAGCAAGGCGGTCAGCTATCAGATCTTTTCTGGACCCCAGGACAAAGCCGAGACGCTGACCTGGAGCAACCTGAAAAATCAGGTGAGCCAAGCGGCCAATATGTTCCGCGCACTGGGTGTCGGCGAGCAGGATGTGGTCGCCTATGTGCTGCCCAACTGCCATGAGACGCTGGTGACCATGCTGGGCGGTGCGGTTGCGGGGATCGTGAACCCGATCAACCCGCTCTTGGAGCCGGAGCAGATCGCCTCGATCCTGCGCGAGACCAAGGCCAAGGTTGTGGTGACCCTGCGGCCCTTCCCCAAGACCGATGTGGCGCAGAAGGTGGCCGAGGCGGTGCGCCATGCGCCCGGTGTGAATACGGTGCTGGAGGTGGACCTGAACCGCTACCTGACGCCGCCGAAGTCCTGGATTGTGCCGCTGGTTCGGCCCAAGCTGGACGGTCGGCCCAGCCACGCAGATTACCTGAATTTTTCCAAGGAGATGGCAAAGCAGCCCAAGACATTGAATTTCGCCGACAGTGACGGCGACAGGGTGGCCTGCTACTTCCACACCGGCGGCACCACCGGCATGCCCAAGGTGGCGCAGCACAAGTATTCCGGGCTCATCTACAATGGCTGGATCGGGCACACGCTGCTGTTCTCCGAAGAAGACAACATCATGTGCCCGCTGCCGCTGTTCCATGTCTTTGCGGTGCATGTGATCATGATGGCGGCGATCGCCTCGGGCGCGCATGTGGTGTTCCCGACGCCGCAGGGCTACCGGGGCGAAGGGGTGTTCGATAACTTCTGGAAGCTGATCGAGCGCTGGAAGATCACCTTTATCATCACCGTGCCCACCGCCGTCTCGGCGCTGATGCAGCGCGAGGTGGATGCCGATATCTCCTCGGTGAAAACTGCGTTCTCGGGTTCGGCGCCGATGCCTATGGAGCTGTTCAAACGGTTTGAGGGGGCCTCGGGCGTGACGATCATCGAGGGGTACGGCCTGACCGAGGCCACGTGCCTGGTCTCCTGCAACCCAACGGATGGCGAGAAGAAAGTGGGATCGGTTGGGATTCCCTTCCCCTATACCGATGTGCGCATCGTAAAACAGACCAACGACGGCCCGCTGGAGTGCGGCACCGATGAGGTGGGCGAGATCTGCGTGGCCAACCCGGGCGTCTTTGCCGGCAACACCTATACCGAGGCCGACAAGAACGCAGACCTCTATTACCAGGACACCCACCTGCGCACCGGCGACCTGGGCCGCATCGACGAGGATGGCTATCTGTGGATCACCGGCCGCGCCAAGGATCTGATCATCCGCGGCGGCCACAACATCGACCCGGCGGAGATCGAAGAAGCACTGCTGGGGCATGAGGCGGTGGCCTTTGCCGGCGCCATTGGCCAGCCGGATTCGCACTCGGGCGAGCTGCCCTGCGCCTTTGTAGAATTGGTCGAAGGTGCCTCGGTCAGCGAAGAAGAGCTGCTGGAATACTGCAAGGTCCACGTGCATGAACGCGCTGCGATCCCCAAGCATCTGACGGTCCTGGACGCATTGCCGAAAACCGCGGTGGGCAAAGTCTTCAAACCAGACCTGCGCAAGCATGCGATCACCCGAGTCTACAACGGCGCGCTGGAAGAGGCCGGACTGGCGGCACGCGTTGTCAGTGTCACCGACGACAAGAAGCGCGGGCTGGTGGCGCAGGTGGCGGCCAATGGAAGCTCGGACGCCGAGATTTCCGGTGTGCTGAACAACTTCACCCGCCCATGGGAGCCGGCTGCAGCGGCCTGAACAGCGGAACCTTACGTGAGATAAATGGCGCCCTGCGGGGCGCTTTTTCCTTGGGGCATTCCATTTGCAGGAAACTCTGCCTAGGCTCTGGGAAACAGGCACGCAGGGAGACCCGCATGGACTATGAAAAGCTGATCGACGAGGAGACTTGGGACTTCATCCAGAAGACCGGTGAGCTTTATCCCGATGATGCCGTCGACATGTCCATTGAAGAGCAGCGCCGGATTTACGATGCCATGGCGCGGGAGTTCCGGGCGCCTCGGCCGGACGTGGTATCGGTTGAAGACATCTCAGCCAACGGGGTGCCTGTGCGGATCTATACCGCTGGCGACCCGACACGGACGGTGCTGTTCTGCCACGGCGGCGGATTTGTGGTCGGCGGGCTCGACAGCCATGACGATGTCTGTGCGGAAATCTGCGCCCAGACCGGCTACCGGGTGGTGGCGGCCGACTACCGGCTGGCCCCCGAGCACAAGCACCCGGCCAGTTTCGAGGACGCCTGGGTGGTGCTGGGCTGGATTGAAGCGGCCTATGGCAAGGGGATTGTATTGGTCGGCGACAGCGCTGGGGCAAACCTGTGTGCTGCAGTGGCGCATCATGCCCGCGGCCGCTGCGAGGCGATCCTGGGCCAGGTGCTGATCTATGGCGCATTTGGCGGCGATGTGAACCAGGGATCTTATATCGAACATGCCCAGGCACCGATGCTGACCCGCGAGGATGTGCTTTATTATCACGGCATCCGGGTGGACGGGGAGGTGCCGGAGAACGACCCGCTTTATGCGCCGCTCGCAGACAGCGATTTCTCGGACCTGCCGCCCACGGTGCTGGTCAGCGCGGATTGCGACCCGGTGCGCGACGATTCCCGCGACTACCGCGACCGGATCGTGGCGGCAGGGGGCAAGGCGCATTGGATCAACGAGCCGGGCCTGATCCACGGCTACCTGCGCGCTCGCCACAGCGTCACCCGTGCCCGCGACAGCTTTGAGCGGATTTCGGTTGCGATCGAGGCGCTGGGGCAGGGCCTTTGGACCTTTGACGACTAGAGAAACTGCCTAGCCCGCATAGTCCCGGCATTGCTCCTGGAACAGCGAGGTGTCCAGCCAGCCGCCGCTGGTAACCTGCCAGTCGGGGCCGGATGTGGTGACGTAGGCCCAGCTGCCAACCGGGATATGCGAATAGTTCACATAGTCGCCGGGGGTGATCTGTCCGACCAGCGGCGCATCGGGGCGGTGACCGGCCCGCAGCCCCATGACGGGGCCGAGCCAGCCCAGGCAGGCGCTCTCGAATTCATCGCGTACCGGCAGGTCCCACAGCTGATAGCGCAGGAACAGATCATCCAGGTTCAGACGGGTCTGCTTGTTGTTCACCCGGCAGCCGAAGCGCGACTCCATCTCCTTGACCAGCGCCACCATGTGTTCGGCCTGGGGCGGCAGCGAGACGGATTTGCCGATGCAGTCGCCGTTGTTGAACACTGCTTGGCCCAGCGGCGAACCGAAACAGTATCCGGCACGGTCGATCACAGCATTCCGGGTGAACCACAGGTCGTGGCAGGCGTCGCTGGCCAGCACAGGGGAGGCCAGAAGGGAAAGGGCTGATACAAGAAATTTCATGGCAATCGGTCCTGACAAATGAAAACGGCGGCTTTGTGCAGTTTAGCACAAAGCCGCCGCCAATGCGTCAGGGCCGCAGGCTCACTTCAGGAAAGTCTCTGCCTTCATGGTTTCCGCAATCGGTGCGCCCAGCCGCTTGAGGATCGCCGGGGCCAGCTGGCGCTGGTCAATCACCTCATCATGGTCGGGACCGTCGGCGTCGCCGAAGTAATAGAGGGCGGTTTCCTGCTGCAGCGGGCTGCGGCCGCCGTGATGGCCGCGTTCATCCTGGCCGTGGTCCGCGGTGACGATCACCTCATAGCCCAGGTCGCGCCAGCGGGTGATGAAGGGGGCCAGCATCTCGTCCATCACGAAACAGGCGTGGTCCATCTCCTGGCAGTCATGGAAGAACCGGTGCCCCATGCAGTCCAGCGTGCAGGTGTGCAGCATGCCGTAGTTCAGGCCAAAGCGCAGGCACAGGTTGGTCAAGGTGCCGAACAGGTCGACGTCTGACGGGGTCATCTGGTTGTCTTTGCCGTAGCCGGTCATCGAGTGGAAACGGCCGTGGTTGATGCTTTTGCTCTCCGGCTCGTCGTATTCGATGTCGCGGACATAATCGAACGGGTGGCGGTTGAAGAAGGAGGACCAGTAGCTGTGCGCCACGGCGCCGGTCACGCCGCCGGCTTCGCGCACCTGGCTGAACACGTCCTTTTCCTTCAGGCGGAAGACATTGGCATTGCCGGTGCAGCCATGGATGGCCGGTGCCACCCCGGTGTGGATCGAGGCATAGCAGCTGGCCGAGGTCGACGGCAGAACGCTGCGCAGTTTCCAGACGCGGGCATCGCCGCTGTCCACCCAGCCTTCCAGGTTTCCGAACAGCCGGCGGAAATTCCGCCAGGGCACGCCGTCCAGAATGATGAGGAGGAGTTTGTCGTCCATTCGCCGAATCCTTTTGCCAACCGGGCGCGTAGATGCCGCATCTACGTGTCAGATTCTTGAAGGGCCATTCCGAAAACGGACAAATGGTCGGAAACCGTCATTTTTGATGATTTTCACAAGCGGCTTCAAAGCTTGCAAGGCGCGCCCGGCTTACAGGCCGGTGGCAAGCACATAGCTGCCGGCCAGGATGAGCAGCCCGCCGGCTGCCCTTGTAAACAGCCGTCCGCGGGCAAAGCGCTTTTCGGCCAGCACATAGAGGGCCAGCCCGGCAATCCAGTAGAGGTTCATGATGCCGCCGGCGAACAGCAGCAGCATCAAGGCCCAGCAGCAGCCCAGGCAGAACAGGCCATGATGGGCGCCCATCAGTACAGCACCAGCCAAGCCTGTGCGGTTATGCGCGGTCAGAAATTGTACCGGCAAACGGCAGTGGGTTAGGCAGGCGTGCTTGTAGGGGGTAAACTGATAGGCGCCCGCCGCCAACAGCAGCGCGCCCGCAAGGGCGCGGCTGTTGAGCGACATCATAAGGCCATCTGACAGGCCAACGGTTTCCAGCCCCCATTGCATTGCGGTGGCTGTGATTGAGAACACTCCCCAGGACAATAAGTAGCCGCTGAGGAACAGCAGGCTCAGCAGGGGAGCCTGATCCGGGCGGGCCCCGGCCTTCTTTATGGCGGTGAACAGTAGCAGCACTGGGGCGGCGCTGGGGGTCATCATGGCAATCATCATGACCCACCACATCAGGAAGATCAGCACCGCATAGGCCGGCGTCCAGACGCTTTGGCCGCCCATCTGCATGGGTTCTCCAATCGGGCGGGCCATGCGGGTCATCTCGACCGCGCTCATGTCCATGCCAACGCCAAAGACGGTGTAAAGCGCGCTTAGCAGCACGACAAATCCGGCAGCGCCAAGCACCACAGCTTGGTCATGGCGCGCCAGGCGCTCGGCCGGCCCCTTGATGTGCTGTTCCCCCCCCATTTGCGGCTCAGGCTGCGCGCTGAACGCCTTCGCCGGTCAGATGCAGCTCGGCGACATGGGCGTGTGTGTTGCTGTTCTTTTCCAGGCTTATGGCAGAGCCGGGGGTCTTGGTGCTGCCCTGCGCCACCGAGGCCACGTCGTATTCGAACCCGTTCGGGAGTTTGATCTGAACCGAATGCGGTTCGCCGGAGACGATGTGTGGAATCGGCGCCACCGAGGTTTCGCCGATGTTTCCCGCCTTGGCATGGCCGGTACCCGCTTCCATGTCGTAGCTGAGAGTAACCTCTGCACTGAGAGTTTCGTGTTTGGTTGTGCACATGGCATTAAAGACAAAGAACATGGTCGCGAATTCCGCGGTGTCCTGACCGGTCATGATCGCTTCGAGCGCCGCTTTCTGGTCCGCGGTTGCCCGCTCGTCGATGATCAGCTGCATCTCACCGTTGCCTTCGTGGATCGGGCCTGGCCATTTGTAGATGGCAGAGGCCAGCAATCCGTCGAGCACGGTGTCTCCGTAGTGCCCCTTGTCGATCCGGAATGTCAGCATCGCTTCGCAGGTTCCGTCACTCGGCAGTTGAGAGAACTGGCAAGGGCAGCCGGGAAGGCAATTGCAGTTTGCGATTTCAAATCCGTGAATGGCCCAATCCGTCATGACAGTCTCTCCTGTTCTGCCTGAAAAAAGCAAAACTGCCCGCCAGATTCGGGTTGGGCCTGCATGAGGAAACAGCCACGCTTCGTCTTGATTATTTTATTTGCGGCTGGTTCCGCCGCATTCTCCCCGGTGGAATTAAAATAGCACAAATCAGAGTTAGCATAAAAAGAAAAAGCCCCCGCCCGGAAATCGGGCAGGGGCCAGGCTGCGGAATATCCGCCGGTTCAGTTGCCGGCGCTTTCCATCTTGCGGTTGGCGATCACTTCTTCAAGCCACCCCAGCTTCATCTCGGGAACCGAGCTCAGCAGCAGGTCGGTGTAATCGTCGAACGGCGGGCTCAGCACTTTGGACTTTCCGCCGTAGCGCTGCACCTGGCCTTGGTACATCACCGCGATATTGTCCGAGATGGCGCGCACCGTCGCCAGGTCGTGGGTGATGAACAGATAGGCCACATCTTCGATCTTCTGCAGCTCCAGGAGCAGCTTCAGGATGCCGTCAGCCACCAGCGGATCGAGCGCCGAGGTGACCTCGTCGCAGATGATCATCTTCGGCTTGGCCGCCAGCGAGCGGGCGATGCAGACACGCTGCTTCTGGCCGCCCGAAAGTTCTGCCGGGTAGCGGTCGATGAACTTTTCGCCCAGTTCGATCTCGTCCAGCAGCTCAATGATCCGCTTCTTCTTCTCCGCACCGCGCATGCCGAAGTAGAACTCCAGCGGACGGCCGATGATGGTGCCGACGGTCTGGCGGGGGTTCATCGCGACGTCCGCCATCTGGTAAATCATCTGCAGCTCGCGCAGGTCCTCGCGGGTACGCCCCTTGAGGTCCGGCGACAGTTTGCGGCCGGCGAACTCGATCTCGCCTTCACGGGGCGGCAGCAGGCCGGTGATCACCCGGGCAAGGGTCGACTTGCCCGAGCCGGACTCGCCCACCACAGCCAGGGTCTGGCCAGGGTAGAGATCCACATTCACGTTCTTCAGAACGTCGAACTGGGTGCCCTTGTAGCGCGCGGTGATGTTCCTCACGCTCAGCACCGGATCGGGTGTCGGCGCCTTCTCCTCATGTTCGATGGAGCGGACCGAGACCAGCGCCTTGGTGTACTCCTCCTGCGGGTTGTTGATGATCTGGTCAACATTGCCGTATTCGACCGTGTTGCCCATCTTCAGCACCATGATGTCGTCGCTCACCTGCGCCACAACCGCCAGGTCGTGGGTGATGTAGAGCGCGGCAACACCAGTGTCGCGGATCGCTTCCTTGATCGCCATCAGCACGTCGATCTGGGTGGTCACGTCGAGTGCGGTGGTCGGCTCGTCGAACACCACCAGATCCGGCTCCGGACACAGCGCCAGCGCGGTCATGCAGCGCTGCAGCTGGCCGCCCGACACCTGGTGCGGGTAGCGCTCGCCGATATTGTCCGGATCGGGCAGGCCCAGCTTGGCAAACAGCACGCGGGCACGCGCCTCGGCTTCCTTGCGGGAGAACTTCTTCTGTTCCACCGCCGCCTCGACAACCTGGTCCATGATCTTCTTGGCCGGGTTGAAGGAGGCTGCCGCCGATTGCGACACATAGGTCACTTCGCCGCCGCGCAGCTTGCGGACGTCCTTGAGGCCGGACTTCAGGATGTCGCGCCCGTTGACCCAGACCTCGCCGCCGGTGATCTGCACACCGCCGCGGCCATAGGCCATGGAGGCGAGGCCGATGGTGGATTTACCGGCGCCGGATTCACCGATCAGCCCCAGAACCTTGCCGGGCGCGAGGTCAAAGCTGACCCCGTGCACGATCTCGATGTCGCGGGGCTTTTCCCCGGGCGGATAGATGGTCGCGCCGATTTTCAGGTCGCGGACTTTCAACAGAGTATCGCTCATCCGCGGCCTCCTTTCAGCGAAGTTGTCCGGTTCAGGACCCAGTCAGCCACAAGGTTGACCGAGATCGCCAGAGTGGCGATGGCAAAGGCCGGGATCAGAGCCGCAGGAATGCCGTAGACGATGCCTTCCTTGTTCTCCTTCACGATGCCGCCCCAGTCGGCTTCCGGCGGCTGCACGCCCAGGCCCAGGAAGGACAGGGTGGAGACAAACAGAACCGCGAAGATAAAGCGCAGGCCCATCTCGGCGATCAGCGGAGACAGCGCGTTGGGCAGGATTTCGCGGAAGATGATCCAGGCGGTTTTCTCGCCGCGCAGGCGGGCGGCCTCAACATAGTCCATGACCTCGATGTCCACCGCAACAGCACGGGCCAGACGGTAGACGCGGGTGGCGTCCAGAAGGCCCATCACCAGGATCAGCATCGGAATGGTGACCGGCGCAACCGAAAGCACCACAAGCGCGAAGATCAGCGTCGGGATCGACATCACCAGGTCGACAAAGCGCGACAGGGCCTGGTCGATCCAGCCGCCCATCACCGCGGCAAAGAAACCGAGAACCGAGCCCAGAGTGAAGGACAGGACGGTCGCAGCCGTTGCGATGAAGATGGTGGTGCGGCCTCCGTAGATCATCCGGCTGAGAAGGTCGCGGCCGATGTTGTCGGTGCCCAGCAGGTAGTCTGAGCTGGACGGTTCCCACACATCGCCGACCACCTCGCCAACACCATAGGGCGCCAGCAGCGGAGCGAAAATCGCGGCAAGGAAGTAGAGGGCCGTGAAGAACAGCCCGATCATGGCAGAAATAGGGATGTTCTTCATTTCGGGTGCCTAAGGCGCGGGTTGCTCAGGATGGCGACGATATCGGCGATCATGTTCAGGCCGATATAGACGGCGGCAAAGATCAGGCCGCAGGCCTGGACAACAGGCACGTCACGTTTGGACACGTGGTCCACCTGATACTGGCCCATGCCGGGGTAGACGAAGACCACCTCGATCACCACGACGCCCACCACCAGATAGGCAAGGTTCAGCATTACCACGTTCACGATCGGTGCAATCGCGTTCGGGAAGGCATGGCGGTAGATCACCTGAAAGGCGTTGAGGCCCTTCAGCTCGGCAGTTTCGATATAGGCCGACTGCATCACGTTGAGGATGGCCGCACGGGTCATCCGCATCATATGCGCCAGCACAACCAAGGTCAGCACGGCGATCGGTAAGGCAATGGCGTTCAGCT
>JBFOLS010000147.1:0-2430 GCA_040830225.1 Leisingera sp. | reverse complement strand
TACTCGCCTGCTCCGGGGCGTGATAACCCCACGCGAAGCGGCTGACATCAGCCGTGAAATGGTGTCTCCTCGATTCTCTTGGGTCGGGGAGGCATTGGCGCATGTTCAGGGCTTCGGCCTAAAGGCCAATGCGGCCGTCTTCGCGCGGTTTATCAACTCCCCGGCTGCTTGGGTTTCCCGAGTGGCCGTTTTCATTTGTGGTACCGCCGAGGTCTCGGCGGGAGGTGAAGATGTGTGCGGAGGGCGCGAGCGTGAACAATCTCCCCCCGTGTGGGGGAGATGTCACGAAGTGACAGAGGGGGGTGAGGGTTTTGATGCCAAGGCACCCCCCTCTGCCCTGTCGGGCATCTCCCCCACACGGGGGGAGATTGGCGGCGGCGATATCGCGCCCCACGCATAGAAATGGGGAAACATCTTGGAAGACTACTCATTCCTGCGCGACCTTCTCGAGACCTGGCGGTCGACGACTGACTGGGTGAAGGCGGTGATCGTCATTTTCATCCCGAGCCAGATCCTCTTCTTCATCTATCTGGCGGTGCAGTTGCGGGCGGAACAGCGGCAGATGCTGAGCGACGAGCGCGAGACGATGACCGAGGCGCGCGTGCGCAAGCTGGCCGAAGCCGAACTCTGCCGCATCATCGCCGAGATGGAGCGGGCGCGGCGTGATGCCGGTGAGACGCTGCCGCGCCTGCCGGAAGGGTCGCAGCCGTGAGGCTGCACCAATCTCCCCTTCAAGGGGCGAGATAGGCGCGGCGCCTTGCGGTCCTTTCTGACTGTAGATCTATAGTCAGCGCCTTCCTGCTCGTTCAGTCGTGCCACACGTCGGGTTTAGAGGATATGATAGCCATCGACAGGTTGCCATTCGTCTATCCAAATCCCGAAGGTAAACCGGATGCGGCAACCGTGATGACTGATCCACGATCTTCGCACGAGGAGCATGTGAATTGAAAGACTACCTTGCCCGGCTGTGGCGCGGAGAATTGCCGCTTCAGACCGCTTTCTGGAACTGGGCCGTTCTGGGCGGAATAGTCATCAATTTTGTTTCCAGCGGGATGTTCATGTTTCTGCTGGTCTCAGACCAGGTCATTCTGGCGCTGATCGCGGGGTATCTGTTGTCCGTTCCCTACAACCTGTTCGTGGCGGTGGGTGTCTGGCGCTCGGCCGACAACTATGAGGGTGACCGCCGCCTGGCCGACGCGGCAAAGCTGGTGACGGTGGTCGGAATGCTGCTGCTCAGTTTCACCTGACAGCCCTGATCAATTACAGCCGGTCAGTTCGTTGTTTTCAACGTCGGCCACAAACTTCAAAATGTCGGCCTTCGTCGGCGCCACGGAGGTCAACACGGGCGACAGCGCACCCAGTATCGCGGCATGGGACACGCCGTCGTAGAATTTGGTGGTCGTGTCGTTGCCGGCCGCTTCAAGTCTTGCCGACAGGGTCTCGGTGTCCACGGGTTCGACAACCACATCGCCCGACCCGTGCAGCAGGAGAGCGGGCGGCTTTCGGCCAGAGGCAAAAGCCACCGGTTGGCTTTCATTCCGCGTTGCCTGCGGAAAGATTTCGGCGAGCCTCGGATATGGCAGGGGCAGAAAATCATAGGGCCCGGCAAGGCCGATCAAGCCCGCCACGTCATTGCAGTTGTCGAGGCCGGCCTGCCTCAGATAGCGGGGATCCAACGCCAGCATCGCCGCAATGTGTGCTCCAGCCGAGTGACCCATGACAAATAGCGGCCGGGATGAGCCGAAGCGTCTGTGAACCGCGGCGAATGCCCGAGCGGCATCATGCACGAAAGCAGGAAACGTAGCTTCCGGGTAGACCCGATAATCCGCAATCGCGGTAATGATGCCCGCTTCGGCCAGGGCATTGCCCACAAACCGGAAATCGGCGCGCCTGCCGTTTTCCCACGATCCGCCATAGAAAAACAGGATGACCGGGGTGTCGGCTGCGCTTTCTGCCGGAAGGTACAAGTCGTACTTGTTGCGGTCGTGATTACCGTAGCTGATGTTTCGCTGCCGATCTGTGGAACCGAGGTTTGAGGCAATGTTGAGCGGTGTTGCGGCTGTACATGCAGACGCAACGATCAACACCAGAACCAAGCCGAATAAACGTGACATCCGCGTTCAATGCCAATTGACTACCGGTCCTGATACGCACTTTGACCCGGCTTGGTTCATCCGATAGCGGCGCGGCGGTAAACTTCATTCACGAAACACGATATTTGCGGCTATGATGAATTTGCTTCAGCCTGCCGGGGTGCCCGGCGGTTGGCGCGGCTCGGGATGCAACCGGATTTGATCACATGCAGATTGGAAAACTCGATCACGTAAACATCAAGACATCGAACCTCAGCGAGATGGTGAAGTGGTACCGCGAGGTGCTCGACATGTCCGAGGGCTTTCGTCCGCCATTTCCGTTTCCCGGCGCATGGCT
>JBFOLS010000146.1:0-3396 GCA_040830225.1 Leisingera sp. | reverse complement strand
GGGTCGACGGCGGACGCCTCCTGATTGATGGCGATGCCATCGGCAAACGGAGCGCCGCGTGATGCCAGCTGCTGGACGCAAGGAAACCCGCTCCACCTGCCCCTACTGCGGCACCGGCTGCGGCGTGCTGCTGCGACCGGACGGCGCTGGCGGTCTGGCAGTGCGCGGCGACCCGGATCACCCCGCCAACCGCGGACGGCTGTGCTCCAAAGGGCTGGCACTGGGGGAGACCGTCGGGCTGGAAGGCCGCCTGCTTGCACCGCAAATAAACGGCCGAGAAGCGGATTGGGACAGCGCCCTGGACTTGGTTGCCCGCAATTTCCAGCAAGCAGTGGAACACCATGGACCGGACAGTGTCGGGTTTTACCTGTCGGGCCAGATGCTGACCGAGGACTACTATGTCGCCAACAAGCTGATGAAGGGGTTTCTCGGCTCCGCCAATATCGACACCAACTCGCGTCTGTGCATGGCCTCCACCGTGGCCGGCCATAAGCGCGCCTTCGGCACCGATACAGTGCCCGGCACTTATGACGACCTGGAACAGGCGGACCTGATCGTTCTGGTCGGCTCCAACCTCGCCTGGTGCCACCCGGTGCTGCATCAGCGCATACTGGCGGCGCGCGAGCAGCGCGGCACCAGGCTGGTGGTGATCGACCCGCGCCGCACCGCCAGCTGCGATCAGGCGGACATGCATCTGAAACTGCGGGCGGGCAGCGATGTTACGCTGTTCAACCTGCTGCTGGCGGCCCTCTACGAGGGCGGCGCACTGGATGCGGACTACTTGCACCATGTTGAAGGGCTGGGCGGCGCTTTGGAAGCCGCCTTTGCCGCCGATGCCTCGGCCACCGGGCTGGCGGCGGCCGAAATCTCTGCCTTCTGCGATCTTTGGCGCAGCACTGAAAGAGTAGTGACCATATTCAGCCAGGGGGTGAACCAGTCCACCTCTGGTGCGGACAAGGTGAACGCGATCCTGAACTGCCATCTGGCCACCGGCCGGATCGGCAAACCCGGCTGCGGTCCGTTTTCTGTGACGGGCCAGCCAAACGCCATGGGCGGGCGCGAGGTGGGCGGTCTGGCCAATATGCTGGCCTGCCACATGGACCTGGAAAACATCAGCCACCGGTCTGCCGTGCAGGAAATCTGGGGTGCACCGGCAATGCCGGAACGGCCCGGCCTGAAAGCGGCCGACCTGTTCCGCGCGGCAGGCGCCGGGCGGCTCAAGGCGTTGTGGATCATTCACACGAACCCGGCCGCAACCCTGCCCGAAGCCGATGCCGTATCCGCAGCAATCAAAGCCTGCGAATTCACCGTGGTCAGCGACATCACCGCCGCAACTGACACCGCCCGATTGGCAGACGTGCTGCTGCCCGCCGCAGCCTGGGCGGAAAAGGACGGCACCGTCACCAACTCTGACCGCACCATAAGCCGCCAGCGTGCAGTGCTGCCAGCACCGGGCCAGGCCCGCGCGGATTGGGACATTCTGGCGGAAGCAGGCAAGCGCATGGGCTGGCCCGAGGCTTTTGACTATCAGTCTCCGGCCCAAATCTTCCGGGAACACGCCGCGTTATCCGGTTTAGCAGGCAATTTCGGACTGGACTTCGATATTTCCGGTCTCAGCAATGTAAGCTGCGCGGAATACGAAGAGCTGGCACCGGTACGCTGGCCAGTCAGCCGCGGCCGCCGGGGCGGGCGCTTCTTTGCAGATGGGCAGTTCTTTCACCCGGACGGCAAGGCACGCATGCTGCCCGTCCGCCATCAGCTTCCAGCCGCCACGCCAGACTGCAATTATCCGTTCCGTCTGAATACCGGCCGGATCCGCGATCAATGGCACACGATGACCCGCACCGCGCGGTCCCCGCGGCTGTCCGGCCACCTTGCGGAACCCTTTGCCGATATCCATCCCGATGACGCCAGCAAACTGGGGGTAAAACCCGCTGAGCTGCTGCGGCTGCACAACCCGCATGGCCAGGCCATCCTTCGCGCCCGGATCACCGCAAGCGTGCAGCCCGGCAATCTTTTTGTTCCGATCCACTGGACCGGGCAAACCGCGCCCGCTGCACGCATCAACACGCTGGTTGCAGCAGCTCTTGACCCTGTTTCGGGACAGCCCGAAAGCAAGGCTTCAATTGTCGCAGCAGAGCGCTGGCAGGCGGGATGGTACGGGTTTGCCGTCTCATGCCAGCCCATATCACCGCAAGCCGAATACTGGGCCATGGTGCGGACGGAAGCGGGATACCGTGCGGAACTCGCCGGCTTGGCTCTTCCCGGCGATCTTGAGGCCGCAGCGCGTCAATGGTTCGCTATGCCCGGCGCCCGGGTTCAGATCATGACCGACAACCGCCGGGGCCGTGCCCGGCTGGCCTTGTTCCAGAACGGCAAGCTCATGGCGGCGCTGTTCACCGCGCCTGAGCCGGTGGCGATCAGCCGGGACTATCTCGCGAGCCTGCCCGGTACCAGCGCCGCTGACGTGCTAACCGGCATTCCGGCCGCAGACCGGCCGGACCCCGGGCCAGTGGTCTGCGCTTGCTTCAACGTTGGGGCCAACACGATCCTGCAAGCCGCTGAAAGCCGCGGGCTGGTAAGTACCGCGGAAATCGGCGCTGCCTTGCAGGCTGGCACCAACTGCGGCTCCTGCCGCTCTGACATTGCAGAACTGCTGGCACGCCGCACCTTCCGGCAGGCCGCGGAGTAGAAAGATCTCGCATGACGAATGCCCCAGCTTATCACCGGACAACGGGAACGCTTGCCCTTGTGGGCGCAGGCCCCGGCGCGCGGGACCTTTTGACGCTGCGCGCGATGCAAAGGCTGCAACAGGCCGATACCATTTTCTATGACCGCCTCGTTGATGAAGACGTTCTGGACCTTGCGCCGCGAACCACCAGGCGGGTGTTCGTCGGAAAACACGTCGGGGCCCATTCCTGGCCGCAAGAAAAGATCAGCACGGCAATTGTTGCAGAAGCGCTGAAAGGCCGCCGCGTGGTCCGCCTCAAATCGGGTGATCCAGGTATCTTCGGCCGGGCTGCAGAGGAATTGGCGGCCGCACGCGCCGCCGGCATCGAGGCTGAAGTTGTGCCAGGGGTCACTGCCGCCTGTGCAGCCGCTGCTCAAACCGGCATACCGCTGACAGAACGCGGCGTTGCCGACACGCTTGTGCTGGCCACTGCCGAATGCCAGGCCGGAGCCCCGCTGCCAGATTGCACCCGCCACGCGCAGCCGGGAACCACGCTGGTCTTTTACATGTCCTCCAGGCAAGGGACGCGGCTCAGGGACGGGCTGCTTCGCAACGGCATGGCCCCGCACACTGCAGTCACCATCGCGGCGGATGTGTCCAAGCCAACTGCGAGAACGGTGTTCTGCGACATCGGCACGATCCCGGAAGCAATAGAACAGCACGCG
>JBFOLS010000145.1:0-3637 GCA_040830225.1 Leisingera sp. | reverse complement strand
TGGAACACGGACACTCTTTCGCGAACGCGATCATCCCTCACCAGGTCGGTGACGGCCAGTTTCACCAGATCGCATCCGCGAAGCTTGCTATCAATTGCCACGTTGAACAGCGCAAGATCGCGCAGGTTGCCCGCCAGTTCGAGCCGAGCTCGGATCGCCCAGACCTGTTTCGGCAACAGTGGTCGTTTCTGGCCGATGATCCGGCCCTTGTTCCAGGCTCTTCGTTTCGGGGTGACAGCCGGAAGTTGGACTCTTGGCATAGTGCTCCCTCCAATCGTCCCGCCAAGCCCAGTCATCAGCACAGCGCTGACGCCTCAGTTTACAGGTGGTTTGAATGGCCGTTGTCAGCTTGCTGTTTCTTTTGGAAACGCCGCAGACGCATTGGGCAGCAGAGAGCCCCATTGCCGCCGTTGGCCACCTGGTTGCCCTTAGCGTGTGCAGCACCTCGCGAACGGCGCTTTGCGGCCATCCAAAACACATCCAACGAACGATAGCGGTGCGGGACGAAGCCGCCTTTCGCCGCACATGCAGCCTGGAAGCCCCCCACGTCTGCTTTGCGCAGTTACCTGGCTTTGCAAGGCAGGACTGGCCGATCGCCTAGGTCGGTCTACGGCCCATTGCCGACATCCAGCAGCCGACTTTGACGCTGCGGTTGCAGTCCCCATTGCCGACATTCACCGCGAGCGCAAAATCCAGTTGATCAGCCCCACCTGAGTGGTTCCGAGAATCGTTGCAAGACAAAGGGATAGGCGCCTGCATCCCCGGTCGGAAGCAGCGCAAAACCCCGGTCAAATATGACAAGCGCCGGTACAAGCGGCGAAACCGGATCGAGATTATGTTCGGCAGGCTCAAGGACTGAAGGCGCATCGCAACACGCTATGACCGATGTCCCAAGGTATTCCTCTCGACCATCGCTCTCGCAGCTATCGTCATCTATTGGTTATGAATCCTGAGCCCAGGACTCGGTTACCCGGATTGCATGGCGCCACTTGGTACACCAAATTAGGTCCTAAAGTAGACGAAAGATGCTGACTTCGCCGCTTTAGGCTTCCGCTTCTTGAGCGCGTTCATAAGTGCCGACTTTGAGCCTCAAACTGTCCTCCAGGATCGAGGCAAGAGCGGCAACGCAGACCAGAAGACCCGAAATTGGAACAATGGCAATTGCGTATTTCTTGGGCATATAGTTCGGCTTGAACACGACACCGCCGTCCTCCCAGGCGAAGTACCACATTTCCCAGTACTTACCCCCCATCGTTGCGACCGCTTCCATCCCGTAGATGATCATCACCACGCCCAGCCCGCAAATGACCAGAGACCAGAACTGCTCCAGCGCAAAGGCCAGGGAAAGCGGCAGCCAGGCGTAGATCAGATGCAGCGCGATGTGATCCTTGTCCCGCACGGTCAGAGCCAGGGCAAAGAAGACCAGCCAGATATTGCTAAGCACCGTCAAAAGATCGCCCCAGACAGGCGGGTTCTCGAATACATAGCGCATGATGACGGAATAGACTGTGAACGCCACCATCAGTAGAAGTAGGACAGCACAGAAGGCGGTCAGGATCCGGTTCACCGTGGTATCGATGAATTTTATCACTCCGGTCATCTGATTATTCTCCTTTGGTTGTCGGCATTGGGGGGGGTGAAGGCGGCAGTCTGGTTAAATCCGACGCAGGTCATTTGACGAACCCGAAGACCTGCGGCAGGTACATTGTAAATCCAGGCACCAGGATCAGCACGAACAGCAGCGCAATCAGCGCAATCAGATAGGGCAACATCGCAAGAGCGACCTTCTCCAGCCGTACATTTGCAATTGCGCCTGCGGTGAAGAAAGCGACACCGACCGGAGGGGTGACTGAACCGATCAGGAAGCCCACGACAACTACCAGTGCCGCCTGAACATCAGCATAGCCCGCCTTCACCATGACATCGATCAGGACCGGCCCGACAACAATGATGTTAGCCGCGGAATCCATCACCATTCCCAGAAGAAAGATGAAAAGCACCAGCACCAGTGCAAAGAGCAGGGGGTTGTAGGTGTAGCTCAGCAACCATTGCTCCAGCTGATTGATGGCACCCATCGAGGTCAGCAGCCAGCTGAACGGGCCTGCCGCGGCAATGATAATGAAAACCATGGCCGAATTGCGGAAGGCGCGCACGAAGGCCCCTTTGCAGTTGCCCCAGTTGATGGTGCGGTAGACGAACAGTCCGACAAACAGTGCAATGGTGGCAGTCAGGGCACCGGCCTCGACCACACCTGCGATGCCGAAGACGACCGAGCCGACCAGAACCGCAGGGATCAGCAGTGCGAAAGAGGACTTGTAGCCGACGATCGCGATTGCCTTCAGGCTGAACGGTTCTTCACTGCGTTCGAAATTGTTGCGCTTGGCGATGATGTGATTGATCACCATCAGAAGCAGGCCAATCATCAGGCCAGGCACAATGCCGCCTGCAAACAGCGCGCCAACGGAAATGCCGCCGGCATTTGCCAGAACGATCATCATGATGGAAGGCGGGATAATGCCGCCGATGGTGGAGCTTACTGCCGTGATTGCTGCGGCAAAGGCTGAGGGGTAGCCCGCGCGTTTCATAGCGGGCACCAGCAGTGATCCAACCGTTGCGGTGTCCGCAACAACCGACCCATTCATGCCGGCAAAGAACATGCTGACCAGTACATTTGCCTGGGCCATGCTGCCGCGCATCCGGCCGATCAGCCGCTGGCTGAGTTCCACCAGCCGGTCGGTGATTGTGGCGCTGGTCATCAGCTCCCCGGTCAGCATGAAAAAGGGGATAGCTGTCAGCGGGACAGAGTCGATGGCGCTGAACATCTGGCTGGGGATCAGGATCATCGGCGCCGCGTCGGTGATCAGGATGTAGACCACCGGGATCAGGATCAGCGTGAATCCAACGGGTGCGCCCAGCATGATCAGCAGCACAAGAATTATCAGGAGTAGGATGCTTTCCATGTATGCTTGGTCCTGCTTGGCAAGTCGTGAGGAGGAGACGCGGCGAGGGGCGCGTTTCCGCGCCGCCTCGGATCTTTTGTGAAGGCTTGGCGGTTTACAGCGCGCCGGCCTCTTTCAGCTGCGCGATGAAGTCAGTCATGCCCTGCTCTTCCAGCACGCGGATAGCTGTTTCAGGATCAAATGTGCCTTTGGCGTTGATCCAGGCATCGATGGCACCCGCGCGCCATTGCGCCAGTTCCTCTTCGGTGGGAACGTACCATTCTTCGATCTCAGCCTTGATCGCGGTCTCACCCGCAGCAACCCATTCACGGTCCAACTGCTGGACTTTTTCACCAAAAGCCCTGGCAGCCTCATGCAGCCATTCCCGCTCCTGGTCGGTCAGCGCGTCATACTGGCGCTTGTCCATCGACAGCTGGTTGCCGGACCACGAACCGCCGATCTGGGTGTAGTATTTGGCAACTTCGTGCAGCTTGGCGATTTCCTGCCACGGGGTCGCTACATATTGACCGGATACAACACCGGTCTGGAGACCCTGGTAGAGCTGGGTCCAATCGTACGGCACCGGTACGGCACCCCAGTTTTTGATCAGCGTGTATTCAATCGGGCTCTTGGTAACGCGCCATTTGATTCCTTCCATGTCCGAAGGAACATGAACCGGACGCAGGGCGTTGCCGAGC
>JBFOLS010000144.1:0-2921 GCA_040830225.1 Leisingera sp. | reverse complement strand
GGGCGGTTCAGCATCGACAGCGGCAGCACGTCAAAGCCGGAGACGCGCTCGGAGTTCTCGTCCCACTTGGGCGCAAGGCCTGCGAGGTGCAGCGCCATGGCAAATTCCTCGCCCGCGGTGCGCATGGTGGCAGAGCCCCAGAGGTCGATTACCAGCCCCTTGGGCCAGTCGCCGTGGTCCTGAAGATGGCGGCGCAGCAGTTCTTCCGCCAGTTTGACCCCTTGTGCATGCGCCGCCCGCGACGGCACCGCCCGCGGGTCGGTGGTAAAGAGGTTGCGCCCGGTCGGGATCACATCGGCGCGGCCGCGGAACGGCGAGCCAGAGGGGCCAGGGGTAACGATCTGCCCGTTAAGGGCGGCGATAAGCCCGGCGCGTTCCTCGGGACCGCATTGGCCGGTGCCGAAAATATGCAGGCCCTCGCCGTACTGGCTTTCCTTGATGTCGCAGACAAAGGCGTCGATGCGGGTGATCGCCTCGGCGGGTGAGGTGTCCGGGGTGAGGCCGAGGTCGGCTTCGACACCGGTTCCCTGCGCCTCGGCGCGGATGTCGTCGATCAGCCGGTCGCGGCGGGCCGGGTCAAGGCCGTCGGCGGTGGAGTATTCATCCAGCAGGCTTTCGAGGCGGGACATGCCTTCGGGCAGGTTTGTTTGCGCCAGCGGCGGCGGCAGGTGGCCGATGGTGACGGCGCCAATGCGGCGTTTGGCCTGGGCGGCCTCGCCGGGGTCATTGACGATAAAGGGATAGGCAACGGGAAGCGCGCCGGTCAGCACCTCAGGCCAGCAGGCACCGGACAGAGCCACCGCCTTGCCCGGCAGCCATTCCAGGGTGCCATGGGCGCCGATGTGGACGAGGGCGTCGGTCTGGGCGCGCAGCCACAGGTAAAACGCCACATAGGCATGGCGCGGGGTGCGGTCGAGGTCATGGTAGTCGTCGACCCGGGTTTTGACTTCGCCGCGTTCGGGCTGCAGGGCAACCAGGGCGTTTCCTGCGCGCAAAGCCTTGAAATGAAAGACGCCGTCGCGGCAGTCGGCGTCTTCTTCCGGTTCTCCCCAGGCCTCAGTCAAGGTGTCCTGAAGGTCTTGCGGCAGGGTGGCGAGGGCCTTGCGATAGTCCTCCAGCGGGACGCTTAGCGTCTCTTCCATCAGCCTCAGGCCGGTGTTTTCAAGCGCCTCGACAGCGTAGCCCTGGGCGGAGAGTTCGCGCAGAATGTCGTCGCAGGAGGCCAGTGCATCAAGCCCCACGGCATGGGCGAGGTTGTGGTCGCGGCCGGGGTAGGTGGAGAGGATCAGGGCGAGGCGTTTGTCTGCGTTGGGCAGTTTGGCGAGGTGCAGCCAGCCTTCGACACGGGCCACCGCGGCTTTGATGCGGTCCGGATCGGCGCGGTGGGCGAAGCGGGAGTATTGCAGGTCCGGGTCTTTTTTGCCCGGCGACTTGAAGCTGACGACGCCGGCAAAAATGCGACCGTCGACCTCGGGCAGGACGACGTGCATGGCGAGGTCGGCAGGCGAGAGGCCGCGGTCGGCCTCGGCCCAGTCCTTGCGGCGCGCAGTGGAGAGGGCGACCTGGAATACCGGGCAGCCGGTTGTGCTGAGCGGCGAGGCGCTGCCGTCGGTGCCTTGGGCTGAGAAGGCGGTGGCGTTGATGATGGCGGCGGGGGCCAGTTCGGGGAGTTTATCGCGCAACCAGTCTGCGGCTGCGGGGGCCTTGAGGCTGGCGGCAAAGGCGCCGTAGGCGGCGTAGCCGCGGGCGCGGAGTTCTTCGATCAGCGCGTCCACCGGCGCGGTGTCGGCGGCGGTGAGGTACGAGCGGTAGAAACTGACCAGCACCAGCGGCTTGTCCTGCGGCGGCAGGTCGGCCAGCACGCCTTTGGCCGGGTCATAAAAGCCATGCTGAGGCATGGACTTGAGGCCGAGGACGGGGCCCGCGTAAAGGCCTGCGGCGAGCGACAGCTGGGCCAGGGCGGCCTGGGCGGCGACTGCGCCGCCGGCGTCGCAAAGCGCTTGCAGGCGGCGAAGGGTGGAGACGGGCAGGGTGGAAAGCTCATCCAGACGCGCATCTTCGCGGCCGTCGGCGGGCAGGATGGCGAGCGCGATGCCTTTGCGGCGGGCGAGGTCCTGCAGGGTGGCGAGGCCGTAGGACCAGTAGCTTTCGCCGCCGATGAGACGGACAAGGACGCCCTTGGCGCCCTCAAGTGTTTGTTCTGCGTAGACGTCGACCGAGAGTGGGTGCTTCAGCGCGACAAGGTTGGCGACCCTGAGGCTGGGAAGCTTGCCGTCCGCCCGGTGCCAGCCCGCGGCAAAGGCGCCGAGGTCGCTGTCGGAGAAGGACAGCACCACCAGGTCCGCTGGGGTCTGTCCCAGATCCTGCGGTGTGTCGGTCTCGTCGAGGCCGTGGCTTTCGCGGAAGACGACGTGCATGGGTCAGGCCTTTACTTTCTGACAGGCTTTAGAGGCTCTGAGGGCTGCGCCCGAGCCTGGGAGGAAGCGCATGCGCCCTCCCGTGGGGAGGGTCGGGCGCAGCCCGGCCTGCGGCCAGGCTATGTCAATTGAAATGATGCGCCAGACCGGCATTTCTTACGCCCCCAGCTCGGCGCGGATGGCCTGTTCGTCGATGTCGTCATGCTCGGCGATGACCACGAGGGCGGTCTTGCGCTCTTGCGCGCCCCAGGGCTGGTCGTATTGGGCGCGCAGACGTTCGCCCACCGCCTGTACAAGCATCCGCATCGGTTTCCCCTCCACCGCGACATAGCCTTTGACGCGCAGGATATTGCGCTCGCGGGCGAGTTTCACGATGGCATTTTGCAGCGCTTCCGGGTCGGAAACTTCGCCCATTTCGACAACGATGGATTCAAAATCGTCATGCTCGTGGTCGTGGTGGCCGTCGTGGTGGCTGGGGCGGGCGTCGAGATCGTCTTCGGCAGC
>JBFOLS010000143.1:0-9775 GCA_040830225.1 Leisingera sp. | reverse complement strand
CTGGGTGTTCGGCTCCACCGTCTATCAAGTGTTTTATGTTGGCGTGCCGCAGGCGCAGATCATGGGGGTTATCGGTTTCATGGCACTGGCCGCGAACCTGATCTCGGTCATGCTGCTGGCGCGCTACAAGGACGGGGACGCCAATGTGCGGTCGGTCTGGCTATGCTCGCGCAATGACGCGATCGGCAATGTTGCGGTGATGATTGCAGCGCTCGGCGTTTGGGGCACGGCGACCGGCTGGCCGGATTTGATCGTGGCGGGCATTATGGCCGGGTTATTCCTGAACTCCGCCTTTCAAATCCTGGTGCAGGCAGTGCGGGAATGGCGCGAGGAAGAGGCGCACGCGGCGGCGCACTAGCCCGCTTGTCCCGCCCCCACAGGGCGGGACGCGCCGATCAAATTACACAAACAACCTTGCGAATTCCTCGCGCAGGGCTTTCTTCTGCACTTTGCCCATTGTGTTGCGCGGCAAGGCATCCAGCAGAATGATCTGCTTAGGCTGCTTGAACTTCGCCAGCTGCCCGGCCAGTGATGCCTTGACCGCTTCCGCGCTGGTGCCGTCCCCTTCAGGCACCACCACTGCCACCACGGCTTCGCCGAAATCCGGATGCGGCACCCCGATCACTGCGCTTTCCAGAACGCCTGGCAGATCGTCGATCAGGCTTTCGATCTCCTTGGGGTAAACGTTGAAGCCGCCGGTGATCACCAGATCCTTCTCGCGCCCGACAATGGTGACATAGCCGTCCGCATCAATTTTCGCCATGTCACCGGTGATGAACCAGCCGTCCGGCTTCAGCTCCTCGGCGGTTTTCTCCGGCATCTGCCAATAACCCTGGAACACGTTGGCCCCCCGTACTTCCAGCACACCGATCTCCCCAACCGGCACTTCGGCACCGTCCTGCATAACCCGCGCCTCAACGCCCGGCAGCGGGAAGCCGACAGTGCCGGCCCGGCGCTCGCCTTCGTAAGGATTCGAGGTGCTCATATTGGTTTCGGTCATTCCGTAGCGTTCCAGGATGCGATGACCGGTGCGCGCCTCCCACTGCTCATGCGTATCCACCAGCAAGGGCGCCGAGCCGGAGATGAACAGACGCATGTTTGCCGCACGCTCCTTGGTCAGGCGCTCGTCCGCCAGCAACCGGGTATAGAAGGTCGGCACCCCCATCAGCGCAGTTGCAGAAGGCATCGCCTTGAGGATCGCCTCCGCATCGAAGCCCGGCAGGAAGACCACCTGGGCACCGGCAAACAGCGCCACATTGGTCGCCACAAACAAGCCGTGGGTATGGAAGATCGGCAGCGCGTGGATCAATACGTCCTCAGCCGTGAACCGCCAGTACCCGCGCAATGTCAACGAATTGGACGAGAGGTTATCATGGCTCAGCATCGCTCCTTTGGAGCGGCCGGTTGTGCCCGAGGTGTAAAGGATCGCAGCCAGATCGCCTGGCTCGCGGGCGACCGCCTCGAACCCGCCTTGGCCGTCCGCCAGATCCCGCAGGGAGCCCTGCCCTTCTGCATCCAGCGTCAGCACCTGCGCCATGCCGGACACTGCACTGATCTCCTCTAGACGTGCCGGGTCGCAGACCACGACGCGCGGCGCGGCATCGCCGACGAAATAGGCCACTTCGGGCCCGGTATAGGCGGTGTTCAGCGGCAAGAAGATGCCGCCGGCCATCACCGTGCCCAGATACAGCTCGATCGCCTGAATGGTTTTCTGCACCTGCACCGCCACCCGGTCGCCGGGCTGCACCCCCTGAGAGGCCAGCGCCGCCCCCATCCGCTCGGCACCGGCAAACAAGGCGCCGAAAGTCACCGTGCTGCCGTCCGGAAGTTTGGCGAAAACACCGTCTTCACGGCCCAGGGACGACTCGCGCAGCTGGCGGATCAGGTGGTTGGCGTCATACATTGGCAGCTCCATCTTCAAGCGCCGCCATTTGCGCGCGGCCTTAAGGCGAAATCAACCCATTGATCTTTGCGGCGCAGGGGCGCAGGTTCGCGCCATGGCAAAATCCTTAACATCGCATCGGCCTATGCTGGCGATCCTGCTGAAGGTGACGGCAATTGCGCTTTTCACGGCGCTTTCCGGGATCATCAAGGCGACGTCGGGACATGTACCGGCAGGCGAGGCGGTGTTCTTCCGCTCCTTCTTTGCGATTCCGGTGATCGTTTTTTGGCTCTCCATGCGCGGCGAACTGCGGCACGGGCTGATCACCCGGAAACCGATGTTTCACGTGTGGCGCGGGCTGGTCGGGACCTCGGCGATGGGAATGACCTTCATGGGGCTGGCGCTGCTGCCTTTGCCCGAGGTGACGGCAATTGGCTATGCCACGCCGATCTTCACCCTGATCCTGGCTGCCCTGTTTCTGGGAGAAAAAATCAGGCTGGTACGGATTTCGGCGGTGGCGGTGGGACTGCTGGGCGTTTTGATCATGATCTGGCCACGGCTCGGCGGCGATTTGGGCGACGGCGCCCTCCTGGGCGTGCTGCTGGTGCTGGGTGCCACCGTCGCCCGGGGCTTTGTCCAGATCCACATCCGCCGCATGGTGCAATCCGAGCATACTGCGGCCATCGTGTTCTATTTTTCGCTGACCGCCTCCGGACTGGCATTGCTGACCGCGCCTTTCGGCTGGGTGATGCCGCCCCTGCACGTCGTTGCCCTTCTGGTGGGGGCCGGGCTGGTCGGCGGGGTGGCGCAGATCCTGGTCACTTCCTCCTACCGCTTTGCTCCGGCGTCGATGCTGGCGCCCTACGACTATGCTTCAATGCTGTTTGCCATCGTGATCGGCTACATCTGGTTCAACGAGTGGCCGACGCTGGTGATGCTGGCCGGCGCAGCGCTGGTGATTGCCGGCAACGGACTGGTGATCTGGCGCGAGCACCAGCTAGGGCTGCAACGCGGCAAGGCCAAGCCGATGATCGACCCCAAGGGCGGATAATTGGCTCTAACACTGGCAGTTTCACAGCTGTAGCCCGCAACAAGGGCAACGCGCCCGGCCCTAGGAAGGGGCGGGCGCAGCCTCCTTGCGTCCAGGCGGACCAGATCAGACGGCCCGGGTCAGCGCCCCATCCACCCGGATGTTCTGGCCGGTGGTATAGGCGGCATCATCTGACGCCAGATAGGCAATCAGCGCCGAAATCTCGCGGGCTGTGCCGTAGCGGCCCATCGGGATCCGGGCCTTGCGGTCTTCGGTCTCCGGCAGGCTGTCGATGAAGCCGGGCAGCACATTGTTCATCCGCACGCCACTAGCCGCAAACTTGTCCGCAAACAGCTTGGTAAAGCTGGCCAGCCCGGCCCGGAATACGCCGGAAGTCGGGAACAGCGGATCCGGCTCAAAAACTGCAAAAGTCGAGATATTGATGATCGAGCCCTTGCCCTGCGCCGCCATGATCGGTGCCACCAGACGCGCCGGGCGGATCACGTTCATCAAGTAGAACTCCATCCCCAGATGCCAGTCGTCATCGCTGATTTCCATGATGTCGCCCTTGGGGCCGTGGCCCGCGGAATTGACCAGAACATCAATGCAGCCCCAGCGGTCCATCGCCTTGTCCACCAGCGCCTGCAGGTCCGCTTGCTCCAAATTGGAGCCTGTATGGCCAACTCCGCCCAGTTCCTGTGCCAGGGCCTCGCCCCTGCCGGAGGAGGACAGAATGGCGACCTTATATCCCTGCTCGTGAAGATGGCGGGCGGCATCTGCGCCCATGCCGCTGCCTGCGGCGGTGAAGAGAGCAACTTTTGTCATTTTGGAACTCCTTTGCTTGGCTCCAAGAATGGCGGCACAGACACCGCTTGACCAATCATGTCTCATCGCGCGAGACTGTAGGAAAACTACTGGCTAACCCGATGCGCCTTCCCAACCTCAATGCCCTGCGGATGTTTGACGCCGCCGCCCGCCACCTGAACTTCGGCCGTGCGGCCGAGGAACTGCATTTGACGCAAGGCGCTGTTGCTCAGCAGGTGCGCAAACTGGAGGCGGACTTGGGGCACAAGCTGTTCCACCGCCACGCGCGCGGGCTGAGCCTGACCGATACCGGGCGCAGTTATCACACACCGGTGCGGCAGGCGCTGGCTCAGATTCAGGACGCCACCGACAAGCTCGCCCCGGCCGTGCAGCGGGTGACGCTGTCGGTACCGCCCTCCTTTGCCTCCAAATGGCTGGTTCCACGGCTGCCGGAGTTCGAGGCCGCGCATCCGGATATCGACCTGCGGGTGGTGGCGGAGGAAAGCCTGACCGATTTCAAGAGGGACGGCATCGACATTGCCATCCGCCAGGGCGGCAAACCACAGGAGAGCGGGCTGAATTCCGCGCTGCTGTCGCTGGTGGATCTGGTGGCGGTGGCCATAGAAGATACGGCTCTAACCGGGGGAAAACAGCCTGAATTGGCCGATCTAGCAAAGAAAACCCTGATCCAGGACGGGCACCGGCATTGGGACTTGCTGCTGCGGCAGGAAGGGCTGACAGTCGGCGGCCGTGTGCTTCAGTTCAATCAGACAGCCTTGGCGATGGACGCGGCAATCAACGGCCAGGGTATTGCGCTGGTGCCGCGGATCTTCCTGGGCACCCAACCATTGCAGATCCTGTGGCAGGCGCCGCGGCTGGGAGATCAGGGATTCTATGTGCTTTGGCCCAGCGCAAGGGGCAGGGCCAAGGCAGTTGTCGACTGGCTGCTGCGCCAATAGGTCAGGCCGAAGCAGCTTCGGCACCTTCCGGAGCGCTGAGCGAGATCACCGCCACGACCGCAGCGCCGTTCAACAGGTAGAAAGCCGCATCCAGGCCGGTAAAGCCAAACAGGAACGGCGCGACCAGAAAGGCTAGACCGACGATCAGGTCCACGGCCAGATGCAGTTTGTAAGGCAGCACCCGGATCAAGCCGAGGTGGTGATCGGTCAGCACGGTGAGGACAAAGGCGGCAATACCGGTCATCACCGACAGCCACAACGCCAGCGGGTTGCTTTCGCCAAGACCCAGCAACAACGGCAGCCCCATCAGGGAAATGGCCACCGGATAGTCGAGATAGGCATGAATGGTTCGGGTCACAAAGCGCAAAGGCATGGATCAGGTCCTTGTTACTGAGGTTAGGCGCCGCGTGTTTGCGGCACTGACCCCAGTTTGGACTGCCTGTCCCGGACGGTGAATTTCAGGTCCTCTGGGAAACCTTGCAGATCGTTCAGAACTCCGGTGCTGGATGGCGATCACGCCGCCGCATGCTGCTGCCGGTAGGCGGCGGGCGACATGCCGACATGCTTACGGAACACGCGCGAGAACGCCGCCTCAGAGGCATAGCCAGCCAGCTCAGCGGCATCGGTTACATTCATCCCCTTCTCTACCAGCCCCTGGCAGGCGATCTGCATCCGCCAGCTGGTGAGGTATTGCATCGGTGTCACCTCCATCTTGGCGGTGAATTCCTGCGCAAAAGCTGTGCGCGACATGCCGGCCTCGCGCGCCAGGCCTTCAACGCTCCAGTCCCGTGCCGGAGACTGATGAAAGGCCGATAGAGCGCGGGAGATGCGCGGATCGGCAAAACCGGCAAGGGCCGAGCCGGCGGGGCTTTGGAGCTCCAGATAGGCGCGGATGGCCTGGGCAAACAGCACCTCGGACAGCTTCAGCGCAATCAGGTCGCCGCCGATCCGGGCGCCATGCACCTCGGATCCGATCATCCGCAGGGTGGCCTCGATCCAGGCACCGGCCTCCTCGCCATAGTTTTCGATCACGATGAAGGGCGGCAGCCGGTCGATCAGCATATGGCCGCTACCGCGCCGCCCAGACATAGCAGCGAAGGAGAAATGCCCGCAGATCAGCTGGGTGTCCCGTGCCTCTTCGGCACCGCCGTAAACCAGCACTCCGCCCCCGTCATAGCCCGCATCCTGCAGCACCTGCTCCAGCGGAAGTGCATCCATCGGCTGAACCTCGTTGCACAGCAGCATATGCGCCGCCCCATGCGGAATCAGCACCAGATCGCCCTGCTTCAAATGCAGAGTTTCACCGGCCGCAGGCACATGCACCTTCAACTCGCCCCGCTGCACAAAATGGAACCGGGCCACATTTTCAAACGGCGGCACCTGGATTCCAAACGGCGGCGTGAATGATGTCCGGAAGTACAACGTCCCTTTGAGGGACAGACGGGTGAGAATATCGCTCAGCAGATCCAGCATGGCGCCTATGGTACCGGCTTTGCATCCGGCGTCCATTGAGCCGGACGATCTGCAAGTAGATTTGAACGTCCGGCCGGATCAGCGGACCAGCGGTGACGCTTCAGCTTCCACAATTCCGATCTGATAGCTCAGAAACGCCCTTTGGCGGATCTCTTTCAAAGCATGGTACTCGGCGCTCTGAAAAACCTTGTCGACAGCTTCGCGATCCGGATAACGGACAATCGTTGCCATCTCCGGCAGTTTTTCACCGACAATTGTATCCGAGATTTCATAGCCCTGGATAATCTCGGCACCCGCCTCCTCCAGCAAGGGCCTGGTCGTTCCCAGATACATGCTGAGCGCCTCAAGATCATCCGGGTTTACCGTTGTCAGTGCAAAAACGATGACCGCCATTTTCCCCCTCGCATTGTTCCCGGCACAGGGTTCCCACCCTGCCATCAGGATTGCCGGCTTTCCTCTGGCACGGCAGAACCCTCTGGCTCCGGGCCGCCCCCCCTCTTTAGGCAACCCGTTAACTTTCAGTATGCGCCCAGGCGTGGAGCAATAAAACAGGTATTACGCCCTCTGCGACATCACGAACGGTCAGGCAGGTTTCTGTTGGATAGGCCAGCGTTTGCTCTGCATGTCGGAAAAACCCCCGCCGGGAGGCGGGGGTTTGATGAAACTGTTGCTGGCTGAGGCGCTTAGGCGCGGACCAGTTTCTCGTAGTCCTCGGCAATCTCGCGGGTCAGCGCACCGACCTCGAACTTGTAGGGGCCGATCTCGCCAACCGGGGTGACCTCGGCGGCGGTGCCGGTCAGCCAGCATTGTTCGAACTCTTCCATCTCTTCCGGCTTGATGCGGCGCTCGTGCACGGTGATGCCCTTGTCCTTGAGCATACCGATCACCGTCTGGCGGGTGATGCCGTTTAGGAAGCAATCCGCCTTGGGGGTATGCACCTCTTCGTCCTTCACAAAGAAGATGTTGGCACCGGTGGCTTCGGCCACATAGCCGCGCCAGTCCATGAACAGCGCGTCCGAACAGCCCTGCGCGGTCGCCTTGTGCTTGGAGATGGTGCAGATCATGTAGAGGCCGGCCGCCTTGGCGTGGACCGGGATGGTCTCCGGGGAGGGGCGTTTCCACTCGGCAATCGCCAGTTTAGCACCCTGCATCTTGGCGTCGCCATAATAAGCGCCCCAGCCCCAGACCGCGATCGCCATGCGCACCGGGTTGGCGGCAGAGGCTACGCCCATGTCCTCGCCGGAGCCACGCCAGACCAGTGCGCGCACATAGGCGTCCTGCAGGCCGGAGGCTTTCAGGGTTTCTTCCTTGGCCGCCTCGATCTGGTCGACGGTGTAGGGCATCGGCATGTCGAGCGCCTCGGCCGAGGCGATCAGGCGCTCGGAATGCTCGCGGCTCTTGAAGATCTTGCCGTTGTAGGCACGTTCGCCTTCAAACACCGAAGAGGCGTAGTGCATCGCATGGGTCAGGATATGCACCTTGGCATCCCGCCAGTCGACCAGTTCGCCGTCCATCCAGATCACACCGTCGCGGTCATCATAGCCTGCCATACCGCACCCTCCTACAACTTGCGGAATTTCCATTAATTGCGCTTGATACGACCGGTTCGGACATAATCTTGCGCCAAAGCTGCGATTCGATACATCTTCACCCTTGGAATGTCAACAAGGCTGACATAAACTGACCGGAAGACAGATGAGGGGGCACAAATGCCGGAAGGCCGGACAGGGCAGGGATACGGCGGCGAGAGCCTGCTGTTTCTGACAGATGAGCAGCTGCGCCAGGGGATCGAGGCAATGTTCTTTGCCTACCGCGGATTTACCGCCGACCCGGACCGGATTCTGGCTGAAATGGCCTATGGCCGGGCGCATCACCGGGCCATCCACTTCATCAACCGCTCGCCGGGCACCACGGTAAACAACCTGCTCAGCATCCTGGGCGTCACCAAACAGTCGCTGAACCGGGTTCTGCGCACGCTGATCGGCGACGGGCTGGTGATCAGCAAGGTGGGCGAGCTGGATAAGCGCGAGCGGCACCTCTACCTGACCGAACAGGGCGCGGCACTGGAAGCCACCCTGTCGGACGCCCAGCGCGCCCGGATGCGGGCGGCTTACAAGGATGCCGGCCCCGAAGCAGTGCAGGGCTTCAAGAAAGTGCTGGAAGCGATGATGGATGCGGATATGCGCCGCGCCTATGCCAAGCTGCGGGATTGATCCACATGAGCATGAATGACGCCCATCTGCTGATTGTGGATGATGACGAGCGCATCCGCGGGCTGCTGAAAAAATTCCTGATGCGCTCGGGCTTTCTGGTCACCGCTGCGCGTGATGCTGCCCATGCCCGCCGGGTGCTGGCGGGCCTCGATTTCGATCTGATCATCATGGATGTGATGATGCCGGGCGAAGACGGCATCTCACTGACTCAAAACTTGCGCGAAACCATGGCCACCCCGATCCTGCTGCTGACTGCCAAGGGCGAGACTGAGGACCGGATAGCCGGTCTCGAAGCCGGGGCGGACGATTACCTGCCGAAACCCTTCGAGCCCAAGGAACTGCTGCTGCGCGTCAATGCGATCCTGCGGCGGATGCCGGACACCGTGGCGCAGGAAAGCGCCCCCAAAGTGCTGCACCTGGGCGCGATCCGCTATGATATTGAACGCGGCGAGATGTGGCAGGGCGATGAGCTGATCCGCCTCACCGGCACCGAAAGCCAGCTGATGAAGATTTTCTCGGCCCAGCCCGGCGAACCTGTCTCCCGCACCAAGCTGGTCGAGGACCTGGGCCGCGACCGCGGCCAGGCGCAGGAGCGCGCGGTAGACGTGCAGATCACCCGCCTGCGCCGCAAGATCGAGCCGAACCCGAAACAGCCGCAATACCTGCAGACGGTACGCGGCGCGGGCTACATGCTGGCCCCGGACTAAGACCGGTCCAGCTGCTTCTTTCTGGTTATAAATACCCCGGGGTCCGGGGCAGCGCCCCCGGGATTCCCCTTGCAGCCGCAGCCTGCCCCCTCCTAGTGTCGCGCCAGGACCCGCCGCAGGAGGAAACCGCCAATGACCACCGCCTTGATCACCCACACCGATTGCCTCGGCCATGTGACCCCGGACGGGCACCCGGAACAGGTCGCACGGCTGGAGCACATCCTGCACGCGCTGGAACCCTTGGACCTGAAACGCGTCACCGCGCCGATGGCTGCCGAGGACGACATCCTGCGCATCCACCCGGCAGGTTACCTCCAGGATCTGCGCAAGGCCTCCCCCAGGGAAGGCTGGGTACAGATCGACGGCGACACTTTCATGTCCCCCGGTTCGCTGGATGCAGCCTTCCGCGCAGCCGGAGCGGTGGTGCGCGGCGTTGACATGGTACTGGGCGGCGAGGTGCAGAACGCCTTTGCCGCGGTGCGCCCGCCGGGGCACCACGCCGAAACAGATACTGCTATGGGCTTCTGCTTGTTCGGCAATGCGGCACTGGCCGCAAAACATGCACTGGACCATCACGGCCTCAGCCGTGTCGCAGTGGTGGATTTTGACGTGCACCACGGCAATGGCACCCAAGACCTGTTGTGGGACGAACCGCGCGCGCTGGTGATCACCAGCCAGCAGATGCCGCTCTGGCCCGGTTCCGGCCG
>JBFOLS010000142.1:0-2007 GCA_040830225.1 Leisingera sp. | reverse complement strand
GGCGGGCTGCTGAGCCTCAGCGACCGGCGCTTCCGCGTGGCTGCGGGTGCGCGCAAGACACCTTCGGCAGGAGTGCCTGCAGAATGAAACCGATACGTCTGCTAACCCTGGTCCTGGCCGGTCTGATGGGTGCGGCCCTTTTTGCCCCGGCACCTGCAATTGCAGTGGAGCCTGACGAGGTGCTGGAGGACGCGGCACTGGAGGGGCGGGCGCGGGAGCTGTCCAAGGACCTGCGCTGTCTGGTCTGCCGCAACGAGAGCATTGATGAATCAAATGCCGAGCTGGCGCGCGATCTTCGGGTGCTGCTGCGCGAACGGCTGGTGGCCGGCGACAGCGACCGCGAAGCGATGGACTTTATTGTCGACCGCTACGGGGAATATGTGCTTCTGCGCCCCACCGCGAGCGGTGCCAACTGGCTGTTGTGGGCAGCAGGGCCGCTAATGCTGCTGGCTGCGCTGGTGATCGCGGCTCTCTATGTGCGGGGCCGCGCACGGGCGCCAAAGGTAGCCGAGCAGGGGCTGAGCAAGGAAGAGCAGGAGCGTCTCCGGAAAATCCTGGAAGATTGACGCCGGGTCTGTCTTTCAGACGGACCGGCTTTGCGTCACGATGGCTGCAAACGGCGGGTACCGCCTTTGGATGAAGACATGTGAGGCAATCCCATGGAATATAAGGAAATCCTGTTTTCGCTTCAGGGTGGCCTGGCGGTCATTACTCTGAACCGCGAGGCGCGGAAGAACGCGCTGACCAGCCGGATGCGTTCGGAAATCACCCATGCGATGCGCCTGGCTGGGGCCGAGGCCCGGGCGGTGGTCCTGACTGGCGCTGGTGATGCCTTCTGCTCAGGCCAGGATCTGAGCGATGCCGCAAGTGCGGGAGAACTGGATCTGGAACGCACGCTGCGGGACGAGTACCTGCCGATGCTGCAAGCGATCTATGACTGCCCGGTTCCGGTGCTGGCTGCGGTCAACGGTGCTGCGGCCGGGGCCGGTGCCAATCTGGCGCTTGCCGCGGATATCGTCATCGCCTGTGAAAGCGCGTTCTTCATGCAGGCCTTCACAAAAATCGGCCTGATGCCTGATGCCGGCGGCACCTGGTTCCTACCGCGTCAGATCGGCCTGGCCAAGGCGATGGGTGCGGCTCTGTTTGCAGACCGGATCAGTGCTCAGCAGGCAAGCGACTGGGGCATGATCTGGGAAGCTGTGCCTGACACCGGTTTCGAGGACCACTGGCGCGAGCGCGCCGCTTATCTGGCTCAGGGGCCGAGCAAGGCCTTTGCGGCCACCAAATCCGCGCTGAGGGAAAGCTATGGCCGCAGCTTGGCCGAACAGCTTTCGCAAGAGGCGCACCTTCAGGGGCAATGCGGCAAGTCCCGGGATTTCCTTGAGGGTGTCACTGCCTTCATGGAAAAGCGCCCCGCGAAATTCGAGGGGCGCTGAGACCGCACGGGCGGCGGTGCAGGGCTTTGGTCACAGGCTGATAATGGGATCGTTCAGCGAGCGGTCCACTATGCTGACATCCTCAAGTGTCATCAGCCCGCCTGCGCCTTCAATCCGTGCAACCAGCACGCCATTGGCAAAAAGCAGGGCGTCGTCCGGATCGCCGAATTCATCCTGAGTTTCCTCAAGCGTCAATTCCGGCTCTTCGCCTTCGCCATCGTGCGAATAGACAATAGTATCTTCAAGCTTGCTGAAATCAGTGAAGACAACAGGATCATCTCCCTCTGTGATCCAGTCTCCGATCCCAAGGGTATCTTCCCCCTCGCCAAGCGACACGGTGTCTCCATCGCCTGCAAGCACAATGTCATTGCCAAGCCCCGCTTGAATGCTGTCGGCATCGCTGTCAGTATCCGTGTCCGGCATCAGCAGTTCTTCCAGGCTGTCTGGATCGATCGTTGCTGACCCGGAGACCACGTCCCGGGCAAAGGCTGCGATTTCCTCGCCGTCCATTGCGCTGGTTGAGACGATAAGGTCATCACCAAGGTCTCCAAAGATGGTATCTGCACCTTCG
>JBFOLS010000141.1:0-4373 GCA_040830225.1 Leisingera sp. | reverse complement strand
TCTTCCAGGCTGTCTGGATCGATCGTTGCTGACCCGGAGACCACGTCCCGGGCAAAGGCTGCGATTTCCTCGCCGTCCATTGCGCTGGTTGAGACGATAAGGTCATCACCAAGGTCTCCAAAGATGGTATCTGCACCTTCGTGGTCCAGAATGGCGTCATTTCCATCACCGCCGCGCATCCAGTCGTCTCCGGTTCCGCCGGTGATGAAATCAGCGCCGTCCTGGCCAAACAGCCGGTCATCTCCACCGCGGCCTTCGATCAGATCGTCGCCGTCACCTGCAAAGATCTGATCGGCGCCCTCGCTGCCAATCAGATCATCATCACCATCTGTTGGGGTGTTGCTGGCCTCTGAGGCATCGTCATCATCATCGTCAAAAATAAAAAAGGCGGCCAGGCCAACCGTGAGCCCAAGGCCCAGGAACATTAGAAAATTCATTTTGCGCTTCCCGGTAATGCCTGCACGGCCTGCAACTCCGTGCCAGCGGTTGTATGAAAATTATCCGGGCACTTGCATAAATTGTCTAAAAGTTTAGGTCAAATTTTTGCCACAATTGTATCCTGACGAGAGACAATACTTGACCTTTCAGCAGAATTGGAGCCTTGCAGGGCTTGGAAACTTTCGGCTTGCTTGCAGACGCTCTGGGAGAGCGGAAACGGTTCGGTTGCAAAAGAAAACGCCCCGCAGTTGCGGGGCGTTTCGAAAAGATCTGGAATAATCAGCGCTTTTCGATGTCGGTGTAGTCGCGCATCGTCTCGCCCAGGTACAGCTGGCGGGGACGGCCGATCTTGTTCTGTGGATCGGCAATCATTTCTTTCCACTGCGAAATCCAGCCGACGGTGCGCGACAGCGCAAAGACCGGCGTGAACATCGAGGTTGGGAAGCCCATCGCCTCGAGGATGATGCCGGAGTAGAAATCGACGTTCGGGAACAGCTTCTTGTCGATGAAATAGGGGTCGTTCAGCGCGGTCTGTTCCAGTTCCTTGGCAACCTGCAGCAGCGGATTGTCCTCGACGCCCAGCAGTTCAAGCACCTCGTCCGCAGACTGCTTCAGCACCTTGGCGCGCGGGTCGGTGTTCTTGTAGACGCGGTGGCCAAAGCCCATCAGGCGGAACGGGTCGTTCTTGTCCTTGGCGCGTTCGATGAACTCCGGGATACGATCGTCCGATCCGATTTCTATCAGCATTTCCAGGCAGGCCTGGTTGGCGCCGCCGTGGGCAGGGCCCCAGAGGCAGGCAATGCCGGCAGCAATACAGGCAAAGGGGTTGGCGCTGGAGGAGGATGCCAGGCGCACGGTCGAGGTCGAGGCGTTTTGCTCGTGGTCGGCGTGCAGGATGAAGATCCGGTCCATCGCGCGGCTGAGGATCGGGTTCACATGATACTCTTCGGAGGGCACCGAGAAGCACATGTGCAGGAAGTTTGCCGCGTAATCGAGATCGTTTTTCGGGTAAACGAAGGGCTGGCCGATCGAATACTTGTAAGCCATCGCCGCGATTGTCGGCAGCTTGGCGATCAGGCGGACGGCGGCAACTTCACGCTGCCAGGGGTCGGTCACGTCCAGCGAGTCGTGGTAGAAGGCCGACATTGCGCCGACAACACCCACCAGGGTCGCCATCGGGTGCGCGTCACGGCGGAAGACGCGGAAGAAGTTGTGCATCTGTTCATGCACCATGGTGTGACGGGTCACACGGGTCTCGAAGTCTTCCAACTGGGCTGCGGTCGGCAATTCACCGTAGAGCAGCAGGTAGCAGACCTCGAGGTAGTGGGATTTCGACGCCAGCTGGTCGATCGGGTAGCCGCGGTGCAGCAGCTCGCCCTTGCCGCCGTCGATATATGTGATGGTGCTGTCGCAACTGGCAGTCGAGGTGAAACCCGGATCGTAAGTAAACACACCTGCCTGCGCATAAAGCTTGCGGATGTCGAGAACATCGGGCCCGGCCGTTGGCGAGAAAATGGGCAGCTCGTATGTTTCGCCGTTCAGGCTGAGCGTGGCAGATTTCTGTGTCTCGGTCATAGATGTCCCTTCCTGTTACAGGCACGAAAGCGACCGCGCGGGCGTCTTCATGCGGGGCAGCGCCTGCGCGGATTCGCGCAGGGGTTGTCGTATCAAAACAGGCTTACCCGGGAATTAAGGACCGGTTTCAGCCTGTTGCCTCAGCGAGCCGGGCCAATGTTTCTTCACGGCCCAGAATCAGCATCATGTCAAACACTGAAGGCGTCACAGCCCGGCCCGCGAGCACCGCCCGCAATGGGCCGGCCAGCTTGCCGAACTTGGTTTCATGGGCTTCTGCGAATTCATTCAGAAGCGCCTCCAGATCGTCTCGGACCCAGCTAGCATTTTGCAGCTGCGGCGTCAATTCTTCCAGTATACCATCGGATACAGACGAAAGTGCCTTTTCTGCCTTCGCATCCCTCTCAATTGGTCGTGAAGCAAGGATAAAATGCGCTTTTTCAAGCAGTTCAGGGAAGGTGCGCGCCCGGTCCTTGAGGCAATACATCGCAGTTTCCAACCCTTGTGACTGGACGTCGGTCAGGCTGGGTTTTCCGGCTGCTGCCAAATAGCCTCCAATCTCTTGCTGCAATGCAGCGTCGTCGCTAACAGCAATATGCTGTCCGCAGAGGTTTTCCAGTTTCTTGGTGTCGAACCGGGCCGGGCTTTTGCCGATGCCATCGAAATCGAACCATTCCTTGGCCTGGGCGTCCGAGAAGAACTCATCATCTCCATGCGACCAGCCCAAACGGGCGAGGTAATTTCGCATGCCGGCCGCGGGATAACCCATTGCCTGGTATTCCTGAGCGCCCAACGCTCCGTGGCGTTTGCTGAGTTTTTTACCGTCAGGCCCGTGGATCAGCGGGATATGCGCCCAAACCGGCACGTCCCAGCCCATGGCTTCGTAGATCATCATCTGACGGGCTGCATTGTTCAGGTGATCATCACCCCGGATCACATGGGTGACGCCCATGTCGTGATCGTCGACAACGACCGCCAGCATATAGACCGGAGTGCCGTCCGAGCGCAGCAGGATCATGTCGTCCAACTGTTCGTTCCTGATGGTCACATCGCCTTGGACCTGATCATTGATAACGGTAACGCCGCTCTGCGGCGCCTTGATGCGGATCACATAAGGGGCCTCCGGGTGGCTGGAGGCATCGGCATCGCGCCAAGGAGAGCGGTACAGGGTTGATTTACCCTCTGCCTTCGCCTGTTCGCGGAAGGTCGCAATCTCGTCCTGGGTGGCAAAGCACTTGTACGCCTTGCCTTCGGCCAAAAGCTGTTTCGCCACTTCGGCATGGCGGTCGGCACCTTCGAACTGGCTGATCACATCGCCGTCATGATCCAGGCCCAGCCATTCCATGCCCTGCAAGATGGCAGCGGTAGCTTCCGGTGTAGAACGTTCCCGGTCGGTGTCTTCGATCCGAAGCAGGAACTTGCCGCCGCGGCCGCGGGCATAAAGCCAGTTGAACAGCGCTGTGCGGGCGCCGCCGATATGCAGAAAGCCGGTGGGAGAGGGCGCGAAACGGGTGACAACCGGTTTGGTCATGTGCGGGATTTACCTTTTGGAAACCATAAGGGGCCTAGTATTTCCGCCTGTCTACCGGGCCAGAAGGCGGGGGGCAAGCATGCGGCTGATCGCTACCATCTCAGAAATGCTGCAGGTCCAGCGGGGACACCTGTTCCCCTGGGTTCCAGTATTCCTGGGTGCCGGGATTGGCGCTTATTTCTCGCTGAAATCGGAACCGGCTGCTGAGGTATACGCAACAATTGCCGTCGCGTCTCTTGTTCTTGTTTTTTGCGCGACGCGGCGCAGGCCTTTGGCGTTTTTGTGCTGGGCGCCGGCGCTTACGGCCGCGGGGCTGTGCCTGGCAGCTTCACGGGCGCATCTGGTCGCAGCACCGGTGCTTGATTTCCGTTATTACGGGTCCGTGGAAGGCAGGGTTGTTTCGGTTGACCGTTCCCCCACAGATGCGCTGCGGCTTACTCTGGACCAAGTCCGGCTGGCCCGTGTTGCTGCTGATGAAGCACCGGCAAGGGTCCGGATTTCCTTGAAAAGCCAGGTGCGGGTGCCACCGCCCGGAGCCCGGGTGATGACCACGGCGCATCTGCTGCCGCCGCAGGGGCCTGCAGAGCCCGGTGGTTTTGATTTCCGCCGCCATGCCTGGTTCAAGCAGCTCGGCGGTCTAGGGTATACCAGGGTTCCCGTCTTGCTCAGCGAAGCCCCTGGCGGAGGGGTTCCCATTGAACGTCTCCGCCGGGTATTGGCACAAAGCCTGCAGCAGCGGATTCCTGGCGAGACCGGCGGATTTGCAGCTGCCATAACAGCAGGTGACCGGAGCGGTGTCGGTGAGCAGACGCTGGCAGCACTCCGAAAAAGC
>JBFOLS010000140.1:0-2054 GCA_040830225.1 Leisingera sp. | reverse complement strand
CCACGGCTTGCAGCCAGCCCCCGGCCGTGGTCATATTACTTGACCAATCCGCCAGAGCGACCAGATGCCCTTCCAGAAAGTCCAGCCAGAAAAACTCTCCGCCTCCGTCGTCAAGCAGATCGAGCAGCTGATCCTGCGCGGTATTCTGACGCCGGGCGAGCGGCTGCCGTCCGAACGCGAATTGGCCGAGCGCCTGGGCGTCTCCCGCCCGTCCCTGCGCGAGGCCATCGGTGAACTGCAGGAGCGCGGGCTTCTGACCTCAAAGGCAGGCTCCGGCGTGTTTGTAGGCGATGTGCTGGGCTCCGCATTTTCGCCGTCACTGATCCAGCTCTTTGCCACCCATGACGAGGCAGTGTTCGACTACCTCTCCTTCCGCCGCGACATGGAGGGGCTGGCGGCCGAGCGGGCGGCCCGCTTTGGGTCGGATTACGATCTGCAGGTGATCCAGACGATCTTCGGCAAGATGGAAGCAGCCGGCAACCCGGCCACCTCCGAAGAAGCGGCCAAGCTCGACGCTCAGTTCCACTCCGCCATCATGGATGCCAGCCACAACGTGATCATGCTGCATATGATGCGGTCGATGTTCGACCTGCTGCAGCAGGGTGTTTTC
Organism: Leisingera sp.; assembly: GCA_040830225.1. Classification (GTDB taxonomy): domain Bacteria; phylum Pseudomonadota; class Alphaproteobacteria; order Rhodobacterales; family Rhodobacteraceae; genus Leisingera. The sequence continues at coordinate 1,444 of JBFOLS010000140.1, read as the reverse complement.
TACAACCGCCGCATCATGTTCCAGCAGCACACGACATATGAGGCGATTCTGGAGCAGCACCGGGCCATCAACACTGCTCTGCAGGCCCGTGACCCGCAAGCGGCCCGATCCGCGGTCGAGAGGCACTTGGATTATGTGAAACAGGCCCTCACCGACCACCAGCGCGCTGAGCGCAACGCAGAGGTGGCAAAGCAGCGGCTGGAGCATGAGACGGGGAAGGGGTGAAGGAAAGGACACTGGGAGCGCCGCTACCGTTTGCAGTCCAAGGACAATGGCAGCTTTCTCTCTCAATAGAACTCCCTCCGCGCGAAGAGTTAGACTTTCCCCCGCGCAAACCTTCCCATCAGAAAACTCATCGCACTGCCAATCAAAATGAGGCTGGGAATGTACCAAGGCCCCTCTTTGGTTTCCACACGGACATCACTCGGGTCTTTCGGATTGTACTTGATGTTTAGCTCAGTTCCGAGAGGTACGTTGTAGGAGCTTGCCTTAACCCTCGGGACGATCACACGCTCTACCCCATTCTGGTCCGTCCACCTAAGGGTCAGCTCAAAAACAGCTTTCCCGTCGCTTGTAAGATCACGGCGGACTTCGAGCACCTCAGAGGTGGCTGCAACTGCATCAAGTTCGAAATGCACTCTTTGTGCAAACCAGAACAGCCCGATTAAGCAGCCTGTAATGCCCGCAAACATCAAGTTGGCGCCCCAGCTTCGCCTTGAGAAAAGGCCAAGTTGTTCACCGCCTGCTGTGCGGTGTAGCATTCCTTCCAAGAAGAGCACACGCACAAAATTCCCAAAAGCCAGTAAGGCACCCATGCTTACATAAACTCCATTTACCTAAGCCCGGCCTTTACCAGCGCAGGCAAAGAAAAGCTATTTAGCCTCAATGCTTCCGTCACAAAAAAACCCGGCCGCTTGGACCGGGTTCTTTTAACTTGTCTGTATCAGCCAGCGCTTAGTGCAGCTTGGCGTCCACATCCGCGATGGCGGCGTCGATCAGCTTGTTGGCCTCGGTCGCGGTCATCTGCTTGGAGATCACCTGATCCGCAGCGGCAACAGCGATAGAGATCGCCTGGTCGCGCACTTCCTTCACAGCCGAAGCTTCTGCCGAAGCGATCTGCTCCTGAGCAGCCGCCAGACGGCGGGCGATGGAGGTTTCCAGATCCGCTTTGGCCTGCTCGGCCGCGCGGGCAGCTTCGTCACGGGCGGCAGCCACGATCTGATCGGCCTGGGCCTGAACTTCCTGCTGCTTGCGCTCGTAGGACGCCAGAACAGTCTGGGCCTCTTCCCGCAGGGCGCGGGCCTCGTCCAGTTCCTTCTGGATGCCTTCGGCGCGGTTGTCGAGCTGGCCAGCCAGCAGCGACGGCACCTTGGCAAACAGCAGAATGCCGATGAACAGGATGAACGCCAGCGCAACAACCAGGTTGGTGTTGGACAGGTCCATG
>JBFOLS010000139.1:0-12281 GCA_040830225.1 Leisingera sp. | reverse complement strand
TCGACCGTGCAATGGATCAGCGACCTGCCGGCCCTGATGACCCGGCTGGCGGCGCATTTGCAGCCCGGCGGCTGGCTGGCCCTCTCGGGCTTCGGCCGCGGCCAGTTCCGCGAGCTTGCGGCGCTGGGCTCGGACGCGGCGGCCCCCAGCTATCTGGATGCGGGGGAATGGTCGGCGGTGCTGCCGCAGGACATAGAACTCCTGGCGATCAAGCAGCGCCCCGCAGTGCTGGAATTCGAAAATGCCCTGGGGCTTCTGAAGCACCTGCGCCAGACCGGTGTGAACGGCCACGCCCAGCAAAGCTGGAGCCGGCGGCGGCTGCGGGAATTCGAAGACAGCTACCGGACCCGCTTCGGCCGCAAAGGCAAGCTGCCGCTGACCTATGACCCGGTGCTGCTGGTGGCGCGCAAGACGGGGTGATCAAAATGCGGCGCTTTGCGTCAAGTTTGCGCGCATAGGGCGAGTTTTACGTTTTTTTCTATCCATTAAGCGCGGTGTTCTTTCCCGGCGTTAATCTTTGTCAACTCCCCCCTGATACCCCGGATGCGGGGCTGCGCCTTTCCGCGCGGCATGTGGGAATACTGGCAGTACGGGAGTGACGCCATGACATTCAAAGCGTTTGCGGCAGCGCTGGGGGCGCTGGCGGTATCTGGGGCTGTGCATGCGGCCGATATGGGCGACGTAGGAACACCGATCCGGCTGTCGCTGAACAACTGGACCGGCCAGCACCTGTCGACCTATATCGCCGGCGGCATGCTGGAGGAGGCCGGCTATACCGTCGAATATGTTGAGGCAGACCAGAGCTCTCTTTACGGGGAAATCGCAAGCGGCGACGTGCATGCGATGGTGGAAATCTGGACCAGCAGCGACCCAGAGGAATACTTTGATCTCGTGGATGCGGGACAGCTGGAGAACTTGGGCGACATGGGCTTGGATGCGCGGAATGGCGTGGTGTACCCGCCTTACGTGGCGCAGATGTGCCCGGGCCTGCCGCACTGGGAGGCGCTGCGCGACTGCGCCGGCATCTTCTCGAAGAACGGCAGCGGCAAACGTGGCGTGTACTTGTCTTATCCGGAATCCTGGGGCTCGCCTGGCGCTGACCGGATCCGCGCACTGGATCTGCCCTTTGACGTGGTTGCCGCCGAGTCCGAGGCGGCAATGATCGAGGAATTCCAGAAGGCCTACAAGGAAAAGCGCCCGGTGATCTCCACCTTCTGGGCGCCGCATTGGGCGATGTCTTCTTACGCGTTGCAATTCGTGCGCCTGCCCAAGCCGGAGCCTGCCTGCTACACTGATCCGTCCTGGGGGCCGAACCCCAAAAAGACCGGCGACTGCGATTTCTACCGCGGCGGCGTGAAGAAGGCGAGCTGGCCAGGCGTCAAAGACCGCTGGCCGGCTGCCTATGAAATCCTCAAAAACTACGAGCTGAGCATCTGGGACCAGCAGCCGCTGATCGGCCTGGTGGATGTGCGCGGAGAAACCCCGCAGGGCGCCGCCCGCGGCTGGCTGGCAGTTAACCGCGCCAAGTGGATGCCTGTCGTCGAGGAGGCCACCGGCAAGGGCCGCTCCTGACCCGGGTTCAGCAGCTTGCTGGCAACAACGGCGCTTCCGCGATGCGGGGGCGCTTTGTTGCGTTTGAGAGGCTGCAATTGGTGCCCGTTCAGGCCGCGCAAAGGCGGGCCCGGGTGATTCCGAAATTTGTCCCTTTGCACAAAAACTTGTACCACTGATCAAAAAATTTTGCGTTTTACGCCGCATTTGCTCGACAAAGCGCCGTAATATGTTCCAATACTTGCATTGTCCCCGGCCACACTTGGGCCATGGGCGCCAGCTGACGCAAGCAAGACCGGCCGCAAGGCCAGGCGGGTGCCATGAACCGCTGGGTTCCAAAAGACGCGCCAATCCCGTCTGGGCGTGCGGCGCAAATGATAATGACAGGGAGTATTGAAATGAACTTCAAGGGATATGCGCTGGCGCTGGGCGCCGCCACGATGACGGTTGCTGCAGGCATCGCCTCGGCGGCTGAACTGGGCGATACCAGCAAGCCGATCAAACTGGCCGTGAACGAATGGACCGGCCAGCATGTGACCACCCACATTGCAGGTGAGATGCTCAAGGCCGCGGGCTATGACGTGGAATTCGTCTCGGCCGGCATGATGAACCAGTTTCAGGCCATTGCCGATGGCGACATCCACGCAACGCTGGAAATCTGGTCCTCCAACGTCTCGGACGAATACGCCAAGAAGGTGGAAGAGGGCACCGTGGTTGAGCTCGGCGACCTCGAGCTGAACGCCCGCGAAGGAATCGCCTATCCGGCGCATGTTGCCGAGATTTGCCCGGGCCTGCCGGCCTGGGAGGCGCTGAAGGATTGCGCGATGCAGTTTGCCACTGCTGAAACCCTGCCGAACGGCCGCCTCGTCGACTACCCGGCCGACTGGGGCACCCCGGGTGCCGACCGCATGACCGGTCTGGATTTGCCCTTCAAGGCTGTGCCGGCAGGCTCCGAGGCTGCGCTGATCGTCGAACTTCGCGCCGCCACCGAGCGCAAGACTCCGCTGCTGATCACCTTCTGGCAGCCGCATTGGGCGATGTCGGCCTATGATGTGCAGTTTGTTGATCTGCCGGCCGGTGAAGACGCCTGTTTTAACGACCCGGCCTGGGGCCCGAACCCCAACGCGGTGAACGACTGCGACTTCTCGCCTTCGCGCATTTTCAAGGCTGCCTGGTCCGGCACCGAGGAAACCTGGCCCGCCGCATTTGAGATCCTGTCCAACTACACCCTCGCCGTGGAAGACCAGCAGCCTATGATGGGTGCGGTCGATGTGGACGGCGGCAAGGTCGAAGAGGTGGTCGCTGCCTGGATGGCCGAGAACGAGGACAAGTGGCGCCCGGTTGTCGACGCCGCCACCAAGTGAGCTGAGCACAGTGACTGGCTCTGAAACGCCTGCCATCACCTGCCGGAATGTCTGGCAGGTGTTTGGCAACAATGCAGACAGCGCTTTGAACGAGGCGCTGTCGAACAATGACACTCCGGCCGGCGTGGAAAAGGAACTGCGCGGCAAGGGGCTGATCCCCGCAGTGCAGGATGCATCCTTTGACGTGAAGGAGGGCGAACTGTTCGTGATCATGGGCCTGTCGGGCTCCGGCAAGTCGACCCTGATCCGCTGCATCTCGCATCTGCTGCACGCAACTGGCGGCGAAATCCGTATCGACGGCGAGAACATCGTCGAAGCCAGCCCCAAGCGGCTGATCGAGCTGCGCCGCAAGAAACTGGGCATGGTGTTCCAGCACTTCGGCCTGTTCCCGCATATGACCGTGGCCGAAAACGTCGCCTATCCGTTACGGGTGCAAGGGGTGAAGAAGAAACAGCGGCTGGCCAAGGCGCAGGAAGTGATCGAGCTGGTCGGTCTTGGCGGGCGTGAAACCAACTTCCCGCGCGAGCTGTCGGGCGGCCAGCGCCAACGGGTCGGCATCGCCCGCTCGCTGGTAGCGGACTGTTCCGTCTGGTTTCTGGATGAACCCTTCTCGGCGCTCGACCCGCTGATCCGGCGGCAGCTTCAGGACGAGTTCCTGGAAATTCAAGCCAAGCTCAAGACCACCATCGTCTTCATCACGCATGACATCAACGAGGCACTGAAACTGGCCGACCGCATCGCCATCATGCGCGACGGCAAGATTGTTCAAATCGGCACCCCCGCCGACATCGTGCTGCGCCCGGTGGATGATTACGTGCGCGAGTTCTCCAAGGATGTGGCCAAGGGCCAGCACGCCCGCGTCGCCTCAGTGATGCAGGAGGGTGAGCACCATGTTTATGGCGCCGACGATCCCGGCCTGCGCCAGGACATGACGCTGGACGCAGCCCTTGCACGCTGCATGGAACTGTATGAACCCGTGCCCGTCCGCACTGCCGAGGGCAAGCTGGTCGGCGTGGTGAACCCTGCTGATCTGGCCGCAGCGCTGCAGGTGGAGCAGGCGTGATGGCAGGTCTTTCGAAAGGCTCCGTGGCGGCACTGATCGCGGCGGCAGTGGGCGCCCTGTGCCTGCTCCTGGAAAGCAGCGTTCCATGGCTGGTCAAATTCCCTGCCGCATGGGTGCTGCCTGCGACGGACTGGGTGGGCGCGGGGCTCGAGTGGTTCCTGGCACTGATCAAACCCGCGGCGCGCAGCTTCTCGGCGCTGATGTTTTACCCGATGGAAGCCGCCAATTTCGTGCTGAGCAGCACCCCCTGGCCGCTGGTCATCTGCGCCACTACCGCATTGGCCTGGATGCTGGGCGGGGTGCGCATGGCGCTGATGGCGGTGATTGGCTTGGGCTTCGTGCTCGCCTCCGGCTACTGGCCGGAAAGCATGAACACCCTGGCGCTGGTCGCTGTCTCGGTGCCCTTGGCGCTGATCATCGGCGGCGGTATCGGCATCCTCGCCAATGAATACCCCAAGATCCGCCAGCCGGTGCAGGCGGTGCTGGACATCATGCAGACTGTGCCGACCTTTGCTTACCTTACACCCTTGCTGGTGCTGTTCGGTTTCGGCCCCGTGGTGGGCCTCATCGCCTCTGCCATCTATGCCGCGCCGCCAATGGCGCGCAACGTGCTGCTGGGCCTCGAACGGGTTGAGCCCGAAATCAAGGAAGCTGCCATCATGGCCGGCGGCACCCGCCTGCAGCAGCTCTTTCAGTGTGAGATCCCCTCGGCCGGGCAGCAGATCATGGTCGGCGTCAACCAGTGCCTGATGGCGGCGCTCTCAATGGTGATCATCGCGGCCGTCATTGGCGGCTTTAACGACATTGGCTGGGAAGTCCTGCTGACCATGCGCAAGGCGCAGTTCGGCCAGAGCCTGCTGGCCGGTTCGGTGATCGTGATCTTTGCGATCCTGATCGACCGGATGAGCGGCACCCTGACCCAGGACCGGCGCGAGTCCTATGACAAACGCGTTGCCTGGGGCATTCTGACCCTGGGCGTGGCGGCCAGCGCAGCCTTCTGGAGCCATATTCAACAGCCTGGCACCTATGCGCTGTTCAACCCGCTGGCAGACAGCGTCGATGCAGGCCTCTCCGCCTTCACCAGCGCCAATGCCGAGTTCCTGACCGCGCTTAAGAACAATGTGCTGTTCTACGTGCTGCTGCCGGTCCGCATCGGTCTGGATCAAGCGGTGCTGCCCTTCACCTGGGGCTTTGCCTGGACCCCGGCGATGAGCCTGTGGCTGTTCGCGGCAGGCGCGGCGGCGGGAGTGGTCTTTGCGATCCGCGGCCGGCTGGCGCTGGGCGTGATGCTGCTGATCGCGGCGGGCATGCTGGAAACCGGCATCTCGCAGCTCCCGTGGCCCTTTGTGCTGGTGGGGGCCGGCGCGCTGGCCTGGGTCGCAGGCGGCCGTGGCCTGGCGCTCCTCACCGTGATCCTGCTGGGCACAATCCTGCTCTCCGGTCTGTGGGAGCGGGCGCTCCTGTCGCTCTACCTCTCCGGCGCAGCGGTGTTTGCCTGTGCGGTAATGGGGGGAGCCATTGGCCTCGCTTCGGCGGTATCACCGGGTGTCTGGCGTGTGGTGCACCCGATCTGCGACATGCTGCAGACGATCCCGCTGTTCGTCTTCCTGATCCCGGTGCTGATGGTGTTCCAGATCGGTGAATTCTCGGCCTTCCTGGCGATCATCGCATATGCCATCGTGCCGATGATCCGTTACACAAGGCACGGGCTGGTCTCGACCCCGGACGAGATGATCGAGGCCGCAACTGCTTCCGGTGCTACCAAGTGGCAAATGCTCAAGGACATCCGCGCGCCCTATGCGGCACCCTCGATCCTTCTGGGGCTCAACCAGACAATCCTCTATGCCTTTGCGATGCTGGTGATCGCAGCGCTGATCGGCACCACCGGCCTTGGCCAGTCGATCTACCTGGCGCTGGGGCAGGCGGACGTGGGCCTGGGCATCTCAGCCGGTGCGGCCATGGCGATCCTTGCGCTGATTGCCGACCGGATGGTGCAGGGCTTTGCCGAAGAAAGGCGAAAGGCGCTTGGTCTCTGACCTACTGCACTTGTGAAAGAAAAGGGCACCCTGGCGGTGCCCTTTTTTGATCTGGGGCAACGTATTACACTGTTCGTCCGCCTATAGCTGCAAAACAGATTGATCATTCGCAGGAGAGACGCCGATGGGCTGGCTTGAATTCACTGCAGCACTGTTGCTGTTCCTGGCGAGCCACGCCATTCCGGTGCGCCCGCCGGTGCGGCCCTGGCTGGTCGCGCGCCTGGGGCTGCGCGGCTATATCATCGCCTATAGCCTCTTGTCGCTGCTGATCCTCGCCTGGCTGATCGGTGCGGCCGCCCGGGCGCCCTTTGTCGGCGTGCTGCCCTATTGGGAGATCTTCCGCTGGGTGCCGCTTCTGCTGATGCCCCTGGCCTGCCTGCTGGCGGTGGCTGGCATGATGCGGCAGAACCCTTTGAGTTTCGGCGGAATTGGCATTGCGCCTTTTGACCCGGAAAAGCCGGGTATACTGGAGGTCAGCCGCCATCCGCTGCTGGCTGCCATGGCTTTGTGGGGAGGGGCGCATCTGTTGGCCAACGGGGACCTTGCACATATGATCCTCTTTGGCCTGTTTGCCGGTTTTGCTTGGATGGGCATGGGGATTATCGACAAGCGCAAGCAGCGCCAGATGGGGCAGGCAGAGTGGGCGCGTCTCAGCCGCAACACGGCACGGCTGAACCCCACCTGCTTGCGTCCGGCACCTATCGAGACTTCGCTGGCCGCAGCGGTGTTCCTGGCGCTGCTGGTCCTGCATGCGCCAGTCATCGGATACCATCCGCTGCCCTGGTAGGGGTTGACCCCGCGGGCCGCATGACCACCTATGAAATTACACGAGATTGGAGAATACGACCGATGCATCTGGCCTATGTGATGACCGAAGAACGCGGCGCCACCGACCGTCTGCTGAGCGAGCTGGCCGAGAAATTGCAGGCCAAGGGAATTCGCCTCGCAGGTATCGTGCAGACCAATGTGGAGTGCTACGACAAGGAGCTTTGCGATATGGATGTGCGGGTGCTGCCCGCGGGCGAAACCATCCGTATTTCCCAGTCCCTGGGCGCCGGTGCCCGCGGCTGCCGCCTGAACCCCGAGGCGCTGGAACAGGCGGTGGGCCAGGTCTCGGCGGCGCTGCAATCGGGAGAGGCGCCGCAGCTGCTGATCGTCAATAAATTTGGCAAGCACGAGGCCGACGGGCGTGGAATGCGCCCGGTGATCGGCGAGGCTCTGGCGCAGGGCATTCCGGTGATTTCGGGCGTCAACAAGATGAATGTGGAGCCGTTCCAAGCCTTTGCCGACGGCATGGCAGTATCGGCCGGGCCAGACCTTGATGCGCTGATCGAATGGGCCGAACAGGCCGTGGCGGAAACCGCCTGATTCCAGAATTGTCCTTCGGAAACAGTTGAAAGGCCCGCATTCTTCATGCGGGCTTTTAGCTGTCCAGTGTAGGTTTTGGCCTGTTCAGCTTTGCTGCTGAACCACCATCAACTATTCTGAAAAGAGAGAAGATGGTGGGCGACCCTGGAATCGAACCAGGCGTGCGTCTCCGCGAGGGAGTTACAGTCCCCTGCCACACCTTGCGGCCTGTCGCCCACTGTCAGGTGTGTGTTGCACCTGACGTGAAGGCGTGATTACTAGCAGGCCAAACGGGCGTCAACAGCAAAATCGCAAGTTTTTCAGACAGTCCGCAAATTCTTTCTGCCGGAGAGCAAAATGACCAGGAAACCCAAATGGGTCGTCGAAAAAGAACAGGCCAAAAAGGCCGCGGCAGCCGAAACAGTGTGGCTGTTCGGCCTGCATGCGGTGCGTGATGCGCTGCAAAATCCCAATCGGGAAAAGCTGCGCCTGATGGTCACCATGAATGCCGAAACGAAACTGGCCGATGCTATTGCCGCCTCCGGAATCGAGGCCGAGGTGATCGATCCGCGCAAATTTAATCCGCCGATTGACCCGCAGTCCGTGCACCAGGGGGCAGCGTTGGAAGTGAAGCCCCTGAACTGGGGCGGGCTGGCCGAAAACTGCATTGGCCGTGAGGCGCCGCGCGTCCTGCTGCTGGACCGGGTAACCGACCCGCATAACGTCGGCGCGATTCTGCGCTCAGCCGAGGTTTTGGGTGCCAGCGCAGTAATCGGCACCCGCCACCACTCGGCGCCGGAAACCGGTGCGCTGGCCAAAACCGCCAGCGGCGCGCTGGAGCGCCAGCCCTACCTGCGGATGCGCAACCTGGCCGATACCATCACCGAGCTCCAGCAGATGGGCTTCATCGTGCTGGGGTTGGATGGCGAAGCAGATGAAACCATCGAAACGGCGCTGGACGGCAGGAAGGATCTGCCGGTGGCGCTGGTGCTTGGCGCCGAGGGGCCGGGACTGCGGCAGAAAACCAAGGAGACCGTCGATCAGCTGGTCAAGATTGATGCGGCGGGCGGTTTTGGCTCGCTCAACGTCTCCAACGCGGCAGCGATTGCGCTTTATGCCTCCATCGCCCGCTAGCAGGGGCCGGGTTGCCGTCACAGGCTGATCACATCTGCGTATGATCCCTTTGCAAGGGAACGGCGGTGGGGCACAGTCGGTGGGCTGCTGTAAGAAACAAACGGAGAAGACTGTGATCCTGCGCCTGGTGCTGACGGCTGTTGCAGCGATGTTCCTGTCCCTGCCAAGCTTGGCGCGGGCGGACACGGCTGTGTTCTCGTCCCGCGGCGGCGTCGCCATCGGCGGCTATGATCCTGTTGCCTTTTTTGTGGATGGCGTCGCGGAGGAAGGACGCCGGACGTATGCGGTGATGTGGAAGGGGGTTGTCTGGCGTTTTGCTTCTGCTGGAAACCAGGCCCGGTTCGAGGCCAATCCCCGGGCCTATGCGCCCGCCTTTGGCGGTTACTGCGCCTATGCGATGTCACAGGGGCTGATGCATGACGGAAACCCGCAGATCTGGGCCATCGTGGACGGGGAACTGTTTCTTCTGAACAACCACAGGGTCCACCGTTTGTGGCAGGCTGACACGGTGCAGATGATCGCGGACGGCCACACGCATTGGCCGGTGATTCTCAGAAAATAGCGCGTCACCTCACAAAATCGAGAGGTGGTCTTTTATTTTTCTGACTGTGACCCATATTCAATACAGACTGCGGAGTGGAACCACCGCAGATCTTTTTCACTGTCCCTCGTTCCATACCTAGCGCCCGGCATGCCCGGGCGCATTTTTATAAGCAGGCGCCGAATCCGGCTTTGCTGCAGAAGATGCCGCGGCTAGGGTGCCGGGCATGACAGACTACAGTGATGAGCATCTGAAGAAAGTCCTGCAGCGCACCAAAGTGGTGGCTGTGGTTGGCGTCTCTATGAACCCGGTGCGGCCCAGCTATTATGTGGCCCGCTACCTGGGCCTCAAGGGCTACCGGGTGGTTCCGGTGAACCCGGGCCATGCCGGCAAAATGCTGTTCGGCGAAACGGTGCGCGCCAGCCTGTCTGAAATAGAAGCGCCGGTGGACATGGTCGACATCTTCCGGCGCTCCGAAGCAGTGCCGCCGATCGTGGACGAAGCACTGGAGGCGTTTCCCAAGCTGCAAACCGTCTGGATGCAAATCGGGGTCGAGCACGCCGAAGCCGCGGCCAAGGCGGAGGCGCGCGGCATCACGGTGATCCAGAACCGCTGCCCCAAGATCGAGTACCAGCGCCTGTTTGGAGAACTGCGCATGGGCGGCTTTGCCACCGGGATTATCTCTTCGAAACTGTAACACCCAGCCGCGGGCAGAGCACTCCCGCCCGCGGCTCCCTTGATCTGCAGCTGGGATATGGCGGGAGAAACTGCGTGCGCCTGCCGTCAGCTTTTGGGGCGGCTGGCCTTTTCAGCAATGCCGCTGAGGCCCTGGCGCTCGGCCAGCACTTGCAGAACGTCACCCAGCGCCACATCGCGGGCGGCCAGCATCACCAGGAAATGATAAAGCACATCGGCGCCTTCGGAGGCGAGTCCCGCCTTGTCGTTCTTTACCGCTTCGATGATCGCCTCAATGGCTTCTTCACCGAATTTTTCGGCGCATTTTTCCGGACCCTTGGCCAGCAGTTTCGCCGTCCAGCTGGTGTCCGGATCGGCGCCCTTGCGGGACAGGATGGTGGCTTCGAGTTCGTGCAGCAGGCTCATCACATGCCCCTTCAGTTCAGCCGCATCGGGATACCGGCGGCGGCCATGTGTTCCTTGGCTTCCTGCACGGTGTATTCGCCGAAGTGGAAGATCGAGGCTGCCAGCACCGCCGAGGCGCCGCCCTTGGTCACGCCCTCCACCAGGTGGTCCAGGTTGCCAACCCCGCCCGAAGCAATCACCGGCACGTCCACCGCATCGGAAATCGCCCGTGTCAGCGGCAGGTTGAAACCGGCCTTGGTGCCGTCGCGGTCCATCGAGGTGAGCAGGATTTCCCCGGCGCCCTTGGCCACCACGGTGCGGGCAAATTCCACCGCGTCGATACCGGTGGGTTTGCGGCCGCCATGGGTGAAAATCTCCCAGCGCCCCGGCTCCACCGTCTTGGCGTCGATGGCGCAGACGATGCACTGGCTGCCGAACTGATCTGCCGCTTCCGCGATCACATCCGGATTGGCCACCGCGGCCGAGTTGAACGAGACCTTGTCTGCGCCTGCCAGCAGCAGCGCCCGCACGTCATCCTTGGTCCTCACCCCGCCGCCCACGGTCAAGGGAACAAAGCACTGTTCAGCGGTGCGCTGCACCATGTCGAACATGGTGCCCCGGTTTTCATGGGTTGCGTGAATATCCAGAAAGCAGATCTCGTCGGCGCCGGCTGCGTCATAGGCCTTGGCGCATTCCACCGGGTCGCCTGCATCGCGCAGGCCGACAAAATTGACACCCTTGACCACGCGGCCGTCGGCGACGTCGAGACAGGGAATGATACGGGTCTTCAGCATGGTGCCGGGCCTTTCGAACTGCTTGCGTGTGTGGGTACGCAATGGCGGCTGGAATCGCAACAGATATGGCAGCGATTGCGCGCTTAGGCCCCGGCGGAGAAGTTAGTCTTTGGTCACCTTTCTCAAGCGCAGCCTGTAAATGGCTTCGGTGATAGTCAGGATGACAAGTGCGGGCATCAGGGTCGAAATGAGGTAGATGAAGCCAAAGAACATTATGAAGGATGCATATTGCCCCATCGCATCCGGGACATAGTAGCAGCGCGCTGAGCTGTGTTTGATGCCGCCAGAGCAGCCTCCGTAGGTAAAGACTATCCAGGAACAGCAATAGACGACCAACAATAAGACAAGCCAAAAGCCCAAATAACCTGTCCACTTGTTTGCGAAAGGCGGGAATGTGGCTTCGCTAGGCGTCCTGAGGGTTATGTCCCGCAGCGCCAGAAGGAAGCACAGCGGCAGAGGCAGGGTTGCAACAGCGAAATGCGCGGTCAGCATGAGGTCCATCGGGGTAATCTCTTGAATTAAGGTTCAAGAATGACGCCATCGCCGGCCTCAATTGCCGGTTGGCGGAAAATGTTTCTTCGACACAGGAAATGACTTCGCGGATCAAAGACCTGGTCCGGGATACCAGACCCTTGGCTGTTTGGAGTGCAGGGGTGGTAATCAGGCCGCAGCCGTTGCTCAGTCGCTGGCTTGCGAGGTAGGGGCAGGGGGCGCTGCCCCCTCTGAGCCCCTGGCTCATTCACCCCCGGAGTATTTTGACCAGAAAGAAGCTCAGGCCTTGAGCGTGGCCAGGGCCTCTGCCAGATCGATGGCACCGTCATAGAGCGCCCGGCCGGAGATGGCGCCATTGAGCGCCGCGCCGCAGGACTTCAGCGCGCGCAGATCGTCCAGCGAGGAAACGCCGCCGGAAGCAATGACAGGAATGCTGACGGCATTGGCCAGGTCCGCGGTGGCCTCGATATTCGGGCCTTTCATCGCTCCGTCGCGCAGGATGTCGGTATAGATGATGGCAGCAACGCCTGCGTCTTCAAAGCTCTTGGCGAGGTCGGTGACCATCACATCGGTTTCCTCGGCCCAGCCCTTGGTCGCGACCTTGCCGTTGCGGGCGTCGATGCCGACGGAGACTTTGCCGGGGAACTCGCGGGCAGCTTCGCGCACCAGATCCGGGTTCTCCACCGCGACGGTGCCCAGAATGACGCGCGCCAGGCCCTTGTCGATCCAGCGCGCGATGGTGGCCATGTCGCGGATGCCGCCGCCCAGCTGTGCGGGAACCTTGGTCTGTTTCAGGATCTCCTCGACCGGAACGGCATTGACCGGCTCGCCGGCAAAGGCGCCGTTCAGGTCCACCAGGTGCAGCCACCCGCAGCCTGC
>JBFOLS010000138.1:0-2273 GCA_040830225.1 Leisingera sp. | reverse complement strand
TTGCCGCGCAGCCAGGCGCCGGTGCGGGTGATGCGGGCCGATTTGTCGCCGCCCGACACGCCGGTATCCGTCTCCACCACCGTCATGGTCCGCAGCTTCCACAAGCTGAACGGCTGATCCACGCCCTTCATCCGCTCGGCCACATAGAACAGCGGCCGCCCCTCCTTCCACAAAAGCCACAGCAGCAAGAGCAGCAGCACCGGTCCCAGCACCGCAATCAGCAGGCTGGCAAAAAACAGGTCGAAAATCCGTTTGCGCCAGGTCATAGGCGGCTCTGCTCCTTCATATACGGCTCTAACAAGGCCCATTCGGCAATCATCTGCGCCGGATCGGCCGGCGCCAGACCGAAGGGCAGCAGCGCCTGCAGCCGGGCGGTATCCAGCGCCACCTCCGGGATGGCGCTGTCCGGCGCCGGCACCTGGGCAAAGGGGCGCCCGGCGGCCTGCAGCAGTGCGGCCATCTCCACCGTGCCGGGCTGGGCAATGTTCAGGGCGGGCGGCAGATCCGGCAGCGCCAGCAGCGCCCCCAGCACCCGGGCCAGGGTCTGCACCCCGGTATAGCTGCGCCGGGGGCTGCGCCCGTCCGGGAAACGGTCGAGGCGGAAGCCTTCCCGCCAGCCGCCGAGGATCGCGTCGAGCCCGGCGATATTTCCGATTCGCAAGGCGCAGACCGGCACCCCCAGCTGCGCCCCCAGCGCGGCAGCACGCGCCTCCATCTCCGCCTTGGCCCGCCCGTAAGGATTGGCAGGCTGCAACGGGGCGTCTTCCGCCAGCAGGCCTGCCTGGGCACCGTAGACCGCCGCCGAGGAGGCCAGCAGCACCCGGGCACCGCCTGCCGCTGCCGCGGCGCGCACCGCTGCTTCGCCCAGGCGGATGTGATCCCCCATGTCCGCTGCACCGCGGCCCGGCACCGGCCCGGCCAGGCACAGCAGGCTCTCGGCCCCTGCGGCCAGGCGGGTCAGCGCGTCCGGATCCGCCAGCGGATCAAAAACATGCCAATCGCCAGGGGCGGCCTGCGGGCGCCGCGCCTGCAACCGCAGGGCGATCCCCTCCGGCGGCACGGCCTGTATCAGCCGTCCGATGCGCCCTGTTGCGCCCAGAACCACTGCGGCTGGAATCCCCATGCTCTGATGCCTGTTGCTGTTGACCCTCTGCGCCAGCCCAGTATCCTTTGCCCGGCAAAAAATCAAAGCGGTTCCCACTGCGCCTATAATGACAGGCTCCCGATGCTGAAACTTCTCCCCTGGCTGGCCGCTGCCGGCCTGATCCTTCTGCCCGCAGCCTGCAGCCGCCTGCCCGGCGGCGCCCCGGCCAGCGAGGAGATCCTGAAAGAATCCGGCGAGGCGGATGCCGATTTCGCGCTCTACCAGGTGAACCGCGCGCTGCTGCCCACTGTCGCCGAATGGCCTGCCACCGGCAAGCAGGAACGTTTGAGCTGGCTGCAGGGGCATCAAGGCGCCAAGACCCAGATCATCCAGCCCGGCGACCTGCTGAGCTTGAGCATCTGGGACAGCAATGACAATTCCCTGCTGACCGCGGCAGAGCAGAAGATGGTGCAGCTGCAGGACATGAAAGTGGCCGCCAACGGCAGCATCTTCATGCCCTATGTGGGCGATGTGAACGTGCTCGGCCTGACTCCGGCACTGGCGCGGGTGAAACTGCAGGAGGCGCTGGAGCCAGTGGTGCCCTCGGCCCAGGTGCAGCTGGCCATGGCCGAAGGGCGCAACAATTCGGTGGATCTGGTCTCCGGCGTGGCCGAGCCCGGCACCTATCCGATGCCCGACCGCAACTACACGGTGATGGGGCTGGTCTCGGCCGGCGGCGGCATCAGTGCGAACCTCAACAACCCGCAGATCCGGCTGGTGCGCGGCCAGAGCATCTATGGCACCTCGGTCGACACGCTGCTGAACGATCCCAAGCTCGATACGCTGCTGCGCGGCGGCGGCCGGGTGTTCGTTGAAGAGGATGAACGCTATTTCCTCTCCTTCGGCGCCACCGGCGAAGAGGATCTGCATATCTTCACCAAGGATGAGATGTCGGCGATGGACGCAATGTCGGTGGCCGGCGGTTTCCAGGACGGCAAGGCCGACCCCCAGGGTCTTTTGATCCTGCGCGAATACCCCGCCAGCGCAGTGGCCCCGGGGGTACGCGGGCCGCGCCGCCAGCGGGTGGTGTTCTCGCTGGATCTCACCTCCGCCGACGGGCTGTTCTCGGCGCGCAACTTCCAGGTCAACCCGGGCGATCTGGTGATGGCCACCGAGTCGCCGGTCAACG
>JBFOLS010000137.1:0-7217 GCA_040830225.1 Leisingera sp. | reverse complement strand
TTGCAAGAACATGTCGATCCGCTCTATCCGCCACATGCTGCGGGACAAGCCTTATGCGGACCGGGTGTTTGACAACAACTACCGCGGCGATCACGTGGCGCTGGCCAAGAAGAAAGACCGGCGCTCCCGCCGCCGCGGGGGCACTGAGGCGAGTGGGGCGGCCGCGCCCGAACTTGCGCCCTTGGAGAACCCGGCATTGCTGGAACTGACAGACGCCAAGGTCAGCGCCAACCCGGTGTTCATCATGCGGCTGGCGGCGGACAAGGTGGATATCTCGTTCTATGAACAGCAGGCGATCGAGCGTAACATGCCGCTGACTTCCGGCATCGGCTCACCGGAGATCGACCGCAACAGTATCGAGGACCTGGACGCGGTAAAGGCTGAAACCCGCGAAATGGCGCGTGCCCATGTGGCGGCCATCCGCAACGTCTGCGCCCATGTGGACCTGCCCGCGGACAACCATGTCAGCCAGGCCTGGCCCAGCCATATCTACTTCGAGGACGTCAACCTGCATACGCAGTTCGATCTGGTCGAGATCATTCTGGAGGAAGTTTACAACTCCGATCCGATCCAGCGGAAAGCCTGAGACCTTCACTCCCTGCCGGGGTTCCTCTGCCTGGCAGATTTGGACCGGCCCTAGGGCCGGTCTTTTTTCGATCGCCGGATGTCATGCTTTCATCGGCTGGCCGGCCACATAGGTCTGAGCGATTGAACGGTCGTCGCCCAGAGTCTGCAGGATGAACAGCTCTTCCGAGAGGGTTTCTGCGCGCTGCATCCGCAGCTCCATCGCATGGGTGGCCCGGGAGTCAAGCACAACGATATCAGCCTCGGTGCCGGTCTCGAGCGTACCGATCTTTTCTTCCAGCCCCAGCGCCACGGCATTGCCGCGGGTGATCCAGTGGAAAGCACGCAGGGGGTGCAGCTTCTGGTTCTGCAACTGCAGGACCTTGTAGCCCTCGTTCAGGGTTTGCAGCATCGAATAGCTGGTGCCGGCGCCGATGTCGGTGGCAATGGCATTGGTGATGCCGCGTGCGCGCAGGCCTGCGTCGTCAAACAGCCCGCTGCCCAGGAACAGGTTTGAGGTTGGGCAGAACACCGGCTTGGCCTGGGTCTCGGCCAGCGCATCGATTTCGCGCGGCTTCAGATGGATGGAGTGACCCAGAAGCATCTTTTCCGTCAGCAGGCCGTAGGACTGGTAGACGTCCAGATAATCGCGAGCCTGGGGGTAAAGCTCGGCGGTAAAGGCGATCTCGTCGTGATTTTCGGACAAGTGGGTCTGGACGTAGCACTCCGGGTGCTCTTTCACCAGGGCGCCCGCCATCTCCATCTGGTCCGGTGTCGAGGTGATCGCAAAGCGCGGCGTGATCGCATACAGTCCGCGGCCCTGGCCGTGGTACTTGGCGATCAGCTCCTTGGTGTCGTCATAGCCGCTGACGGGTGTGTCCAGCAGCCCCTCGGGCGCGTTGCGGTCCATCAGGACCTTGCCGCCGATCATCCGCATATTGCGGCGCGCGGCCTCATCAAAATAAGCCTCGGCAGACGCTTTATGGACTGAGCAATAGGCGACAGCCGTGGTGGTGCCATGCGCAGTCAGCAGATCAAAGAAATGCCCGGCCATCTCGGTGCTGTGGCCCGCGTCGGCAAAGCGGGTTTCCTCGGGGAAGGTGTAGTTGTTCAGCCACTCCAGCAGCTGCGAGCCCCAGGAAGCGATCACTTGCACCTGGGGGAAATGCAGATGGGTGTCGATGAAGCCGGCCATCAGGATATTCGGGCGGTGGTCGATCACTTCGGCGCCGACGGCCTGCGCCGAGACGTCGCCGTAGCTGCCCTTGGCCAGGATCCTGCCGTCCGCGACCAGCAGCGCGCCGTCCTCGATAAACTCATAGGCGCTGGTGTCTTCGGGGCCTTGCGGCTCGGCGGTGAAGGAAAGCACCCGCCCGCGCAGCAGCGTCTGTTTCGATGTCATGTCTTTAATGTCCTTGTTGACTGGCAGGGGGCGGTGGCCCGCCCCCTGCCCTGTTCCGTGAGTGAGTTTGAGGTTATTCGCCCGCCGGCAGATGCGGCACGTGGGGCTTGGCGCCGTTCTCTTCCGCTTCCTCGGCCTCATCCGCCTTGTGGAAGATCGGGTAGATGAACAGGAAGGCTGCAGCGATCAGGTAACCCAGGGCAATGCCGCTGAACTCCGGCCAATGCAGGCTGGCCGAGTGGATCACGCCCACCAGCGCCATACCCGCCGCGGCCAGGGCAAAGCCGCCCGCGTTGCGGAAGTCGCCGTCGATCACGCTGGCCACAATGGCGCCCCAGATCAGGCCGGTCAGGATCGCACCCTGGCTGAGCGCCAGATGGCCTTCGTAATGCGCGCCCTGCTGCAGCAGCGCTGCGGTCAGTTCCGGATCGCCCAGCGACAGCATGGCGGTGGCCCCGGTTGCGCCCAAGGCGCCGGCCAGCGCACCCCATTTCACGACCAGGAAGGCAGAGACATGCGGCATCATTGCAATGGTCACCGCGGCGATATGGTCGGTCTTCACCGAATGCGCGGTATTGGTCACCAGGCTGAGGGCCACAAACACCAGAACCGGCGCGGCAGCGGCCACGGGGATCAGGTTGTTGAGGAACGCCAGCAGGCCAAAGAAGGCGGCAAAGGGGATCACCAGGCCAACGCCGATGATATAGCCCGAGCGCGCGCCCATCCGCTTGTAGGCCGGGTGGCCGATATAGGCGGTGGTCGGGAACGGCGAGCCGAAGACCGCACCGATCATGGTGCCGACGCCATCGGTCACCTGGCAGACGCCAACCGGGTAATGGTCGCCCGCTGCTTCGGCGCTTTCCACGTTGTTCATGGTTTCGATGAAGTTGTAGATCTGCACCGGCACCAGAACCAGGAACAGCTCCGGGTTGGCGAACAGATGCTGGATACCGGCAATCAGGTCGCCGAAGTAGGGGATCGGCAGGTAAACACCCACACCGTCGAACGAGACCGAAGCCTTGCCCATGCCAAGCGCCACAACGGTGCCCACGATCAGCGCAAGCAAACCGGCAGGAATGTTGAACGGCAGCCGGTGGCGGCCCACCAGGCCCCACAGGATGATGATCATCGAAGCAAAGCCGATGAACGGATCCTCGAAAATCGTCGCCAGCGGCACGGTGCCGATGAAGACCAGCGCAATACCGCAGAGCGTGCCGAGCATGCCGGCGCGCGGGGTCACCCGCTTGAGCCAGGGGCCGACGATGGCACCCATTGCGGCCACGATACCGCCCATGAAGCCAGCGCCGATACCTACCTGCCAGGCCAGCATGGCGTCATTGGTGGACCAGTAGATCGGCCCGATCACGCCGAACAGATACACAAACATCACCGGTGTCGAAATGCCATAAGGCAGCGCGGTCACGTCGCGCCCTTCTTTTTCGGCGATGTGCTTGGCCAGCCAGGTGTATACCGCGATACCGGCCAGGATCGCCACTGCGGCGCCGGGCACGATGCGGCCGAACACGATGTCGGCGGGCATGTTGAAGACAAACTGACAAATGCCCGAAAGCACGATCAGGTTGATCAGGTTGTCGGTGAACAGCGCCCAGAATGCACTGAAGTCATTCCGCGCGAACAGTTTGTACGTGTAGCTCCGCCCTGTGGTCATGGCGGCCTCCTCCTGTCAAGAGGACGCAGTCCTTAACGGCTGAATGCTCCAGCCGTGTCTCCCTCTGCGTCCGGTTGCTTGCCCGTATCAGGCAGGTCAATGCTCCGTGCTGGAGCGGACGCGGCAGTTTCAGAGGTCAAATCAGCGATCACTTCCGCCGCCACGAAGGCAGCGATGACGCTGGGCCGCTTGTCGCGGCTACCGCTTGCCCCGATGGGGCAGATGAGACGGTCGGTTCCCAGACCGTCGCAATGGTCCCGGCACCAGCGGCGGAATTTCTCCCGCTTGGTGGCCGATCCGATCAGCCCGACATAGCCCGCATCGCCGCGCTGCAGGGCAGCGGAGGCAAGCAGGAAGTCAAGCGCATGATCATGAGTGAGAACGATGAACGCGCTGCCCGCAGGGGCGGTGGCGATGTCGATCTCAGGGATAGCGCTTTGGCGGATTTCCACATCCGCGTTGCACAAAGCCAGTTCTTCGGCGCGCTGGTCGATCAGGATGCAGCGCACCGGCATATGCTGGAACAGATCCGCCAGCGCCCGGCCGACATGGCCTGCGCCCATCACATAGACATGCGGCAAGGCCTGTTCCTGGGCCTGCTGCCGGGCAATGGCATCCTCGCGGTCGGTCTGGCGCATCTGCGCCAGCGACATTTCCACCCGGCCGCCGCAGCATTGGCCGATCTCCGGACCCAGCGGCACGTCCAGGGTGTCGCTGATCACATCCTGCCGCAGCATCCGCCGGGCATGATCGATGGCGATGTATTCGAGCTGGCCGCCGCCAATGGTTCCCCATAGGCCTTCCGCCGCCACAAACATGCAGGTGCCGGTTTCGCGCGGGGAGGAACCGCGAACGCGGGTCAGCGCAACCTGCACCACATGTCTGTGGCTGGCCAGAAAGTCCTGGAGGGAGGGACGGCGGGCCATGGCTCAGCCCTGCCCTTTGAGGGTTTCGATCGCCATCAGCACGCGCTCAGGCGTGGCCGGCGCATCCAGGCGCGGGCAGACCTTGTAATCCGCGGTGCTGGCAACAGCCATCGACAGTGCCTCGAACACCGAGATGCCCAGCATGAACGGCGGCTCGCCCACGGCCTTGGACCGTTTGATGGTGCGCTTCTTGTTCACCGACCATTCGGCCAGCTGGGTGTTGAAGATGCGCGGCCGGTCAGAGGCCAGCGGGATCTTGTAGGTCGAGGGCGCATGGGTACGAAGGCGGCCTTCGCCGTCCCACCACAGCTCCTCGGTGGTGAGCCAGCCCATGCCCTGGATGAACGCGCCCTCCACCTGGCCCTTGTCCAGGATCGGGTTCAGCGAGCGGCCAACGTCATGCAGGATGTCGGTGCGTTCCACCCTATATTCACCGGTCAGCGTATCGACCGACACTTCCGAGCAGGACGCGCCATAGGCGTAGTAAAAGAAGGGCTGGCCCTTGCCCGCCGCGCGGTCCCAGTGGATTTCCGGCGTCTTGTAGAAACCCGCCGCCGACAGGTGGACGCGGGCCATATAGGCCTCTTTCACTAGCGTGTCGAAAGATATCACCTCGCCGCCGACGCGCACGCGGTTCGGCAGGAATTCAACCTCCGCCTCAGAAACTTCCCACTTCTCGGCCGCGAATTTGGTCAGCCGGGCGATGATCTGCTCCGCCGCATCCAGCGCCGCCATGCCATTGAGGTCTGAGCCGGACGAGGCCGCGGTGGCCGAGGTGTTCGGCACTTTCTCGGTGGTGGTCTTGGTGATCTTGATGCGCTCAAAATCCACCTGGAAGGCATCGGCCACCACTTGCGCCACCTTGGTGTTGAGACCCTGCCCCATTTCGGTGCCGCCGTGGTTCAGGTGGATCGAGCCGTCATTGTAGACATGGATCAGCGAGCCCGCCTGATTGTACCAGGTCGCGGTGAAAGAGATGCCGAATTTCACCGGCGTCAGGGCGATGCCCTTCTTGATGATCTTCGACTCCTTGTTGAAGGCGATGATCTCTTCCCGGCGCTTGCGGTACTTGGCGTTTTCCTCCAGCTCCCCGATCAGCCGGTCGAGGATGTTGTCCTCTACCTTCTGATGGTAGGGCGTCAGATCGCGGCCCTCTTCGCCATAGAAGTTGGCCTTGCGCACATCCAGCGGATCCTTGCCCAGGGCATAGGCGATCTCTTCGATCATCCGCTCTGCCGCAACCACGCCCTGCGGGCCGCCAAAGCCGCGGAAGGCGGTGTTGGAGACGGTGTTGGTTTTCATCGGACGGCTTTTCAGCAGCACGTTCGGGTAGAAATAGGCGTTATCCGCATGGAACAGCGCCCGGTCGGTGACCGGCCCCGACAGGTCCGAGGAATAGCCGCAGCGCGCGGCAAAGCCGCCCTCGACCGCCTGGATGCGGCCGGCGTCATCAAAGGCCACGTCATAGTCGATCACAAAGTCATGGCGCTTGCCGGTGGCGGTCATGTCCTGATCGCGGTCCGGGCGGATCTTGACGGGGCGGTTGTGTTTCTTCGCGGCAATCGCAGCCACCGCGCAGAACAGGTTCATCTGGCTTTCCTTGCCGCCAAAACCGCCGCCCATCCGGCGCACGTTGACGGTGACCGCGTTGTTTGCCACGCCCAGAACATGCGCCACCATATGCTGCGCCTCGCTGGGGTGCTGGGTGGAGCAATGCACGGTCACATCCTCGTCCTCGCCGGGGATGGCAAAGGCGATGTGGCCTTCCAGATACATGTGGTCCTGGCCGCCGACTGTCATCTGCGCCTGGATGCGGTGCGGGGCGTCTTTGCGGCCCGCCTCCACATCGCCGCGCTTCAGCTTCAGCGGGTCGGTGACCATGGGATAGCCTGCGTCCTGCGCCTGGACCGGGTCCAGTGCGTGCGGCAGCACCTCGTAATCCACCTGCGCCAGCTCAGCGGCCCGGCGGGCGGCGTCGCGGGTCTCGGCAATCACCGCAAACATCGGCTGGCCGTGGAATTCGACCTTCTCCGTCGGGAACACCGGCTCGTCATGTTTGCCCGTGGGGCTGATGTCGTTGACGCCAGGCACATCCTCGGCGGTCAGCACATCCACCACGCCGGGGGCGTTGCGGACAGCGGTGAGGTCGATGCCCTTGATGTTGGCATGCGCAACGGTCGAGACACCCAGATAGGCATGCAGCGTGCCATAGGGTTCGGCGATGTCGTCGGTGTATTCGGCGCGGCCGGTGACATGCTTGATCGCACTGTCGTGCTGGCGGTCATGATGCACGGCGCCGCTGATGGTTTGATGGTCTTTCATCTTCACTCTCCTCAGGCGACGGCCAGCCGGACGGCACCGGCGGTTTCCGCATCGTTTTCCAGGTAGAAGCGGCGCAGCAGGTTGCTGGCCGACAGCGCGCGGTACTCCGCTGAGGCGCGCCAGTCGCTGAGCGGCGTGAAGTCTTGCTTCACCGCTTCGGCCGCTGCGTCGAACGCAGCTTCGCCCCAGGGCCGGCCAACCAGCGCCGCCTCGGCGCCCGCAGCGCGTTTTGGCGTTGCCGCCATGCCGCCGAATGCGATCCGGGCAGAGGTGATCACGCCGTCCTTCACGGTGACGCTGACCCCAGCCGCAACCGAGGAAATATCCTCGTCCC